>USCJ01000303.1 GCA_900553215.1 uncultured Collinsella sp. | reverse complement strand
GACTTCTTCGAACGGCATCTGCTCCACGGGCGCGCCCGTGATGATCAGGCCGTCGTAGTGGATGTCGCGGATGTCGTCGAACGTGCGGTAAAACGTCTCCAGGTGGCCGGCGCTCACGTGCGTGGCCTCGTGCGTTTTGGTGCGCAGCAGGTCCACCTCCACCTGCAGCGGCGTGTTGGAGAGCTTGCGCATGATCTGCGTCTCGGTGGCGATTTTGGTGGGCATGAGGTTGAGGATGAGCACGCGCAGCGGACGGATGTCCTGGTGCAGCGCGCGGTACTCGGTCATGACAAAGATGTTCTCGCTCTCGAGCTGCGCGGCGGCAGGGAGGGCGTCGGGAATACGAATGGGCATGGATGCTCCTTACGAGTCAGTTGCAGTTATGGTACAACGAGCGGCCCCATCCGCGCGAGCACATCGCCCAGCGATGCCATCAGCGACCCAAATCACTCCAAAAGTAGAGATTAAGGCATGTTCCAAAAATCTGCGGCGCTTTAGCCTAGCAAAGTGGCAACAGGACGCTACAATGGTTCGACGCGAAAAACTCGGCCGAAAGGATACATATATGTACCAGACGCGTAAGATCGGCGTGGTCGGCCAGGGCCACGTAGGAGCACATGTCGCCAACAGCCTGCTCATGCAGGGCATTGCCGACGAGCTGTACCTATGCGATATCAACGAGGCCAAGGTGACGTCCGAGGTCCAGGACCTGCGCGACTCCCTTTCGTTTGTCCCGTACAACACCAAGATCGTCAACTGCTACGACCACTACGAGGAGCTGGCCTGCTGCGATGTCATCGTCAACGCCGCCGGCAAGGTCGCGCTGGCCGCCGGCAACCGCGACGGCGAGCTGTTCTTTACCACCGACGCCGCGCGCACCTTTGCCAAGCGCATTGTCGACGCCGGCTTCGACGGCATCTTCGTGAGCATCTCCAACCCCTGCGACGTCGTGTGCACCGAGCTGTGGCACCTGACCGGCTACGATCCCAAGAAGATCATCGGCTCGGGCTGCGGCCTGGATTCCGCCCGCCTGCGCACCGAGATCTCCAAGAAGGTCGGCGTGAGCCCCAAGTCCATCGATGCCTATATGATCGGCGAGCACGGCTTTAGCCAACTGGCTGCCTTTAAGTCCGCGACCATCGCCGGCAAGAGCCTCAACGAGCTTCAGGCCGAGAACCCCGACAAGTACGCCTTTGACCACATGGAGGTCGAGGAGCTCGCGCGCAAGGGCGGCTATGTGACCTACCAGGGCAAGCAGTGCACCGAGTACGCCGTCGCCAACTCCGCCGCACGCGTCTGCGCCGCCGTGCTGCACAACGAGCACGCCGTGCTTTCCGCCTCCACGCTCATGACCGGCCAATATGGCGAGGAGGGCATCTTTACCTCCCTGCCGTGCGTGATCGGTGCCGAGGGCGTCGAGGAGGTCTACACGCTCGACCTGTCCGAGTACGAGCTCGAGGGCTTTCACAAGAGCTGCCAGCACATCCGCGACAACATCGCCCAGCTCGACTGGTGGGACACCGAGGCCTACGACGCAAAGTAGGCCGATGGCTGCCGCAACCTTGCCCGGGAAGCCGAGCACAAGCGCGAGCAGAAATGCGGAAAAGATGCCGAGCTGTGCCGCTGCACCCAGCAGCAGCGAGGACGGGCGCGCGATCAGCGGACCGAAATCGGTCATAGCACCGATGCCGAGGAAGATGATGGACGGATAAATCGCATGCTGGACGCCCTGATAGAACACCCACAGCATACCGGGACTGGAACCGTCAACCGGTGCGTTGAGCAGGCCGGTCAGCGGCAGATTGGCCAGCAGCATGCCGAATGCGATCGGAACGAGCAGCAGCGGCTCAAACTTCTTGCCGATACCCATGTACAGCAGCACGCATGCAATGATGATCATGATCAGGCTGCGCGGGTCCTCCGCGAAGGACGCGAAGCCCGAGCTTGCCAGAATGCTGCCTAATGCACCGAAAAACGAAAATTGCATAGTACGCGCCTCCC
>USCJ01000302.1 GCA_900553215.1 uncultured Collinsella sp. | reverse complement strand
GGCCGAGAACGATCAGGGTAATGGGAACAACGATCAGCATGGTGAGCAGCGGTTTCAGGAAGTAGCGCACCATTTCCGGAATGATCTTCTTGAGCAGTTTATCCACCCAGTACATCAGGATCACGCCCATGACGATGGGCAGGCCGCCGCCGATGCGACGGAAGGGAGCGAAGGCCTGAAGGGCCGTATCGATCGCCGAAAGAATGAGCGCGACCTGGATGATGTCGGTGCTCTGCTGGCTATTAAAGCCGTAGACGCCGGCCATGATGACCGCCGGGGTAATGATGCCGGCAAACGATGCCAGTACGTGCTGAAGGGCACACGGGATCATTTCCTTAACGGGAGGCATGCCTTCGCGAGTGAACAGGGCTTCAGTGCCGTTCGTAACCGTCTCCTGGGTCATTTGACCACCAATCCTCGAAGTAGTTGTTTTCGCATCTAACGCTCTATTGTGACGCAGTGCGGGGTTGAGGTTGTGCCTTCGTTGCATATCGTATTAAAGATGATTCTCATTCTCAATAATAATTTTTTGTTATCAAACTATTCTTCGGCTGAAATAACTCGTTTCCGCAGGTCAGGAATGTGTCTGGTCTAAATAACATCTTACTTTTCTTTTGGTCGACCGTTTACCGCCAAAATCATACCGTTCGTCTGCATTACGCAATGTACCTGCGGATATACGAGATGATGAGCAGCGTGTTACCATGAGAAAAAATTGTTATGAACATTTCCGATTTCACCCAAAGGAGTTGCCCGTGAACGAGACCGTACGCCGCTTTTTGCCGATGGTCGATTTCCTGGAGCAGATACTCGGTAAGAACAGCGAAATCGTGCTGCACGATTTCTCGGATCCCGACCACGCCATCGTCGATATTCGCAACGGCATCGTGAGCGGCCGTAAGATCGGCGGTCCTGCCACCGATCTGGCGCTCAAGATCATGCACGATCCCAAGTATCGCGACCTGCCGTTTATTACGGGCTACGAGGGCCGCGGCGCCGGCGGCAAAACGCTGGAGTCGGCGACGTACTTTATCCGCGAGGATAACGAGATCGTCGGTATGCTCTGCGTCAACACTGACCTCTCGACCGTGCGCTCCATCAACACCATGGCGCAGCAGCTCATGGCATGCTTCGACGCGGCGCCGACGCGCACGGAGCCCGCCCCTATCGAGGTCGAAAGTCTTTCGGAGTCTACACAGGAGCTCATCGACCGCAGCATTGCCGAGTTGCTGAGCGCGCGCGGGCTGGATGTAGCGTCGCTTGGTCAGAGCGACCGCGTGGACGTCATTCGCCACCTCAACGGCAACGGGGTGTTCATGCTCAAGGGCGCTGTTGCTTGCACCGCCACCGCGCTGGGCATCTCGGAGCCCAGCGTGTACCGCTACCTGCAAAAAGTCCGCAAGGAAGGCTAGCGAGCAAAATGGAGCGCGGCTCCACAAGCGATTCGTCACTTGACAAAAGACCCTGCAGCTCGCACGCGCTGCAGGGTCTTTTTGCATGTCATGTTTAGTTGTGGCCAACGCCTTAGAGAGCGGCGACGACCTCGATCTCGACCAGACCGCCGGCCGGAAGGGCGGCAACCTGGAAGGCGCTGCGCGCGGGGAACGGGGCCTCGAACTTGGAGGCGTAGATCTCGTTCACGGCGGCAAAGTCCGCAATATCTGCCAGGTAGACCGTGGTCTTGACGACATCGGCAAAGGTGGCACCTGCAGCGGTCAGCAGGGCCTCGACGTTGGCGAGGGACTGCTTAGCCTGAGCCTCGACGCCCTCGGGCATCTTGCCGGTTGCGGGGTCGATGCCCAGCTGGCCGGACAGGAACACCATGTTGCCGGTCTGGATACCGGGGGAATACGGGCCGATGGCTGCGGGCGCGTTATCGGAAGACACGACGGTCTTGCTCATGTTTTTCTCCTTACGATCAGTTGAGAGAGCGTGAGCGCGGCGTTCACACCGGGAGGCACAGTTCGGTCTGAACGCCGCGCTTGATTGGGATAGTACTCAAGGTTTCCGCGCGATGCAAGATTATTATCACGTTGCGAGAATATTTTATCGCCCAA
>USCJ01000301.1 GCA_900553215.1 uncultured Collinsella sp. | reverse complement strand
TGTCTTTCAGGATCTTTTTATGCATGTACAGCGGGATGAACTTGGCCTCGGCGTCATCGCGCGAGAAGCCAAAGGTCGTCTGGGTGAGGTCGTTGGTGCCAAAGCAGAAGAAGTCGGCATGATGGGCGATCTCGTCAGCGACCATGCAGGCACGCGGCAGCTCGAGCATCGTGCCCACGGGAATATTGAGCTCGACGCCTTCCTCGGCGGAAACCTCGGCGATCACGCGCTCGATAACCTCGCGGGTCTGGACATGCTCGGCCGTGATGGAAACGAGCGGAACCATGATCTCGGGGCGCGGGTCGACACCCTCCTTGATAAGGCGGGCAGCGGCCGTGGCGACGGCGCGAACCTGCATGAGCGGCAGATCGCCAAAGACGACGGACAGGCGCACGCCGCGCAAGCCCAGCATGGGGTTGGACTCGACCATGCCGTCAATGCGACGCAGGCGGGCGCGCAGGGCAGTGAGCTCCTCCTCGGGAGCGCCGGCGGCCTCCTTCTTGGTGATGGCGACCTCGAGCTCGCGAGGATTATCCAGGAACTCATGAAGCGGCGGATCGAGCAGGCGGACGACCACATCGCGACCGGACATGGTCTTGAACATCGCCAGGAAGTCCTCGGTCTGAACCTTGAGCAAGTCGGCCAGGGCCTGCTGCTTCACGGCCTCATCGTCAGACAGGATAAAGCTCTGGATGATGTTCTTGCGATCGCCCAGGAACATGTGCTCGGTGCGGCACAGACCGATGGCCTCGGCGCCAAACTCGAGCGCGAGCTCGGCATCCTCGGGGTTGTCGGCGTTGACGCGCACGTGGTTGGCGTGACCGTCGGTCTCGTCCAAACGGATCTCATCGGCCCAAGACAGGATGGTGTCCAGGTCGCCGGTGAGCTCTGCAGAGACCAGGTCGACCGCGCCGTCGACGACGATACCCTGGGTGCCGTCGATGGAGATGACATCGCCCTCGCGCAGCACGCGGTCGCTGCCCTCGATGCGCACGACCTTCTCTGCCGCGTCAATGTGGAAGCGCTCAACGCCGCAAACGCAGGGCGTACCCATGCCGCGGGCGATAACGGCGGCATGGCTCGTCTTGCCACCGTGGCTGGTCAGGATGCCCTCGGCAGCGACCATGCCCTTCAGGTCGTCGGGGTTGGTCTCCCAGCGGACCAGAATGACCTTGTGGCCCTCGTTGGCGCGCGCGACGGCGTCATCACTCGAGAACACGACCTCGCCCACGGCGGCACCAGGGCTGGCGTTAAGGCCGCTGGCCAGGGCCTCGTACTTCTTGGAGGCGTCGAACTGCGGGTGCAGGAGCTGGTCGAGCTGCGCGGGATCGATGCGGCTCACAGCCTCCTCGCGGGTGATGAGGCCCTCCTCGACCATTTCGATGGCGATGCGCAGGGCGGCAGTGGCGGTGCGCTTGCCCACGCGGGTCTGGAGCATCCAGAGCTTGCCCTGCTCGATGGTAAACTCGATATCGCACATATCGCGGAAGTGATTCTCGAGCAGCGTGAAGACACCTTCGAGCTCCTTGCCTGCTTCTTCGAGGCCCGGGGTGTTCTTAAGGTCTGCGATAGGTGAGGTATTGCGGATACCAGCAACAACGTCTTCGCCCTGAGCGTTGACCAGGTAATCGCCGTAGAATTCTTTATCACCGTTCGCAGGGTTACGGGTGAACGCAACGCCGGTAGCGGACGTGTCGCCCTTGTTGCCGAAAATCATGGACTGGACGTTCACTGCCGTGCCCAGATCATCGGAGATCTTGTTCTGCTTACGATAGAGCGTTGCGCGCGGGTTGTTCCAGCTGCCGAACACTGCTTCGATAGCGAGTTGGAGCTGAACATCGGGGTCTTGAGGGAATTGCACTTCCCCATCGACAACGAGAGAAGGATATTCGTTAGCATCGACGTTCTCGGTGAAGATACGCTTGAACTGCGCAACGAGCTCTTGGAGATCTTCAGCGGTAAGATCGGTGTCGGATTCGACACCGCGGTCGCGCTTCATGACGTTGATAGCGTTCTCGAACAGATCGCCATCAAGATCCATAACGACGTTGGAGAACATCTGGATGAAGCGGCGGTAGCTGTCCCACGCGAAGC
>USCJ01000300.1 GCA_900553215.1 uncultured Collinsella sp. | reverse complement strand
GACGTGTCGCTGCTTGTCTCGCAGGTTCTGGGCATTGTGGTGACGGTCGTTATTGTGCTGATGCTCGACTTGGTGATCGCCGCGGTGGTCAAGGCGCTGTTCCACGGTAGCCTGCGCGTGGACGAGGCCGACGAGGCACTGGGCCTGGATGCCAGTCAGCACGGCGAGAGCGCCTATCCTTCTTTCTCCGGACTCGATTAGCAGCTTCCCCAAGTACCGCACCTTGCCGTTCAATCGTCGCGCGGCTGTCCCAGGCACCCGACCTTGCCCCTCAAACCGTCGCTTGCGTACCAAAGTACGCGGCGCTCCTCTTTCGGGGCAATCTCGGGCACCTCGAAAACCCGCGTCATTGAATGGCAATTCATTTCTTTTATTGAAGAGAGGAATTCACTATGAAGAAAATTACGGCTATCGTGCGCCAGGAGAAGCTTGAGGTTCTTAAAGATGCGCTGTTTGCTGCCGATGTTCGCGGCATGACCATCAACCAGGTGCAGGGCTGCGGCGCGCAGCATGGCTGGAAGGAATACGTGCGCGGCAACGAGTTGCTTGTCAACACGATCCCTAAGGTGCAGTTCACCCTCATCTGCGCCGATGAACATGTCGACGGAATTGTCGACATCATCTGCAATGCCGCCCGCACCGGCGCCGTCGGCGACGGCAAGATCTGGGTCGAGCCGGTCGAGGAAGTCATCCGCATTCGCACCGGCGAACATGGCCCCGCCGCGGTGTAGAATCGACCGTCTGCCATCCGCAACGTTAAAATGCTGCAATGAGGCACAAGGCTTGCGTTGCGGATGGGCGGATTATGGGTCGCAATAAATATCCCGAGGAGACGGTCGCGAAGATTCTCGACGCGGCACTGGAGCTATTCTGCGCACAGGGTTATGAGGGGACGAGTATTCAAGATATCGTTGACCGTCTCGACGGCATGACCAAGGGCGCTGTCTATCATCACTTCAAGAGCAAAGAAGAGATTTTCAACGCCGCGTTTGATCGGGCGATGACTCCGATTGTTGAGCACCGCCGCTCGATGCTTGGCGTCGGTAATATGACCGGAGCCCAAAAGCTCAAGCGACTGTACGCTCCCGAGTCCGTTGTTCCACAAATTGAGCTATGGGCACGTATGCGTCCTGCAGCAGATCCGGTAAAAAGCTCGCGCCTACTGGCGATGCAGTACCAGGGCTCATTTGACGAGTCGGCCGATGGCTGTCTCTTGCCAGTGATCGAGGAGGGCATCGCCGACGGCTCCATTGCGTGCGAATGCCCGCGCGAAGCGGCGGAGGCCGTATCGTTGTTGGCGAATCTTTGGCTGCTGCCATTGTTCCGTCCGCTCGAGCCCAAGGAGCGAATGCTCGCTCGCGCACAATGTTTGGCGCAGATGGCTGCCGCGGTGGGGCTCGATTTGGGTAATGAAGTGCTTCAGACAACGGCGCAGATTTGGGGCGTATGGGACCGCGCCGGGTGGTAATATAGATACCAACGGTATGTAATTGATTTGTGAGGGTAGCCACGGCTGCCCTTTTCAAGTCATTAAATACATACTAGTGGTATGTATAGGGGGTGGGCTTATGGCTGGGCTGAGAGACGTCGGTGTCTCGTTGAAATCAAAAACAGTGCGGTCAATCAGGCTCGCGGAACTTCTGGTTGCGCAGCTGTGCACGTATTCGATGCTGTCGGCGCTGTGCTTTGCGTATCCACTTTACTTGTTCGATCGCAGTGGATCGTCAACGTTATATGGCGTCGTCGCGGCGATAGCGTTCATACCCGGCGTACTTGCAACTCCGGTTGGCGGAATCTTGGCGGATAGGGGAAGACATCGCGAGGTCCTCGTGTCCCTCGGCATTGCTCTGATGACTGCATCACTGCTGTCTATCCCCATGAAGCACTCATTGCCTCTTGCGGTCGTCGTAGTAGCGATACTTTGTGTTCAATATGGTTCTCAATCGCTGCTGAAGCCAATGCTCCAAATTGAGACGGTGCGCATGGCGGGTGAAGAGAAGGTTGAGCGGGCCACTGCATTGGTTTCGCAGATGACCATGGTGAGCAATATCTTGGGCCCTGTGGTCGGGACGGCAGTCTATGGGTACTTTGGCATCGATGCTCTTTGTA
>USCJ01000299.1 GCA_900553215.1 uncultured Collinsella sp. | reverse complement strand
TTGTGCGTCTGGGTGGCGAGGATACCGCCGGCGTGCCCGATCGCATCGACATCGACTGCGCCGCCGCCACTGGCTCCGAGTTCGGCCGCGTAGGCATCCTGCGCCTGGATGATGGTGTGGAGTTCTATGCGAACATCAACCCGGGCGAATAACCTTGTTCCGCCGTTCTACCGAACGGCGGTCACGTTGACGCTGCGCAGCCCCGAAGCACCTCATCTTGTCGCTCAAACCGTCGCTCGCGTACAGAAGTACGCGTCGCTCCTCTTTCGCGCCAACCTGGGGCACTTCGAGACTGCTCGCTGTCGGTGCCAAAACATCGACGTTTCTTTTCTTCAAATTGATTCGAATTAGGCGCCGTATGGGTTGCGGTCGCGTTCGATGCGTTGGCGGATGTGGACGTACTCGATAATCAGCAGCACCAGGAGTAGGGCCATGATGGCTAGGTAGCTCACCACAGCGCCCATCAGACCCAGCAGCTTAATCAGAATCACCGGCAGCACCACGCTTACGGCGAAGCAGATTAGGTAGATCCTGGTGACGTCGCCGGCGTGGCGCAACACCGTGATGATGGCGTAGATAAAGTCGATTGCCGCGGTGACGCCGCCGGCGACAACCATTAGCAGCGCCAGCGTGCGGTAGCGCTCAAAGTTAAGGCCGTACATAAAGCTCATGATGGGGATGCCGGGGCCTGCCATAAATGCGGCGCATGCTCCGGTAATGACCACGATCAGTGCCATAACGGCAACAATAATTAGGTCAAAGCGGCGACGCTTGCGCGGATTCGCCCAAATGCTCGACAGACGCAGGAGCTGCGGTTTGTAGATAAATCCGATGCTCAACAAAATGGCCTGCGCCGGAAAGAACAGGGCATTAAAGTACAGCTGATACTTGTAGGCCAGCGTGCCCTCCATCACGAACTTGGGCATGCTCTCGATAAGGTTGAACAGGAACAGCGCACCAAAGAGCGGGGCGCACTGGACAAACAGGTGGCCAGCCTCGCGCAGACTCAC
Source organism: uncultured Collinsella sp. (assembly GCA_900553215.1). Classification (GTDB taxonomy): domain Bacteria; phylum Actinomycetota; class Coriobacteriia; order Coriobacteriales; family Coriobacteriaceae; genus Collinsella. The sequence continues at coordinate 1,103 of USCJ01000299.1, read as the reverse complement.
GCGGCGTGATTTTTCGGTTTCGAGCAGGGCGAGCGGCGCGGTGACCAGCACGAGCGAGGCGATGGCGGTGACACCCATGGCCATGGCCGCGATAGGCATGCTGCGCGTGAGGAACAGTGCCACGCTAAAGACCGCGATGACGCCGACGGATCGTAGCGTTTGGCTCATGCCGGCCAGGTAGAGTTTGTCGGCCTGCTGCAGGCGGCCCTCGTACACGTCGGCAATGCCGTCGATCACCTTATACAGGTAGACGCCCAGGCCGATTGTGGCCATCTGCGCATCGTAGCCGCGGGCGCTGCTGTATACCAGGCCGCATGCCAGCGCGAGCGCTCCGCAGATCCAGCGGTTGAGCTGGTAAGAGGCAAAGGACGTCTTTTCGTCGATGTCCGAGACCTGGAAATTGCGCACGCCGTAGTTGCACGCGATCATGATGAGCGTGCCGGTGACAAAGGCGATGGAGAATTTGCCAGCCTCCTCGGCGCCCACGAGCTGTGTGGACACGATGGTGAGCAACGGAAACACCATGCCCCACACGGCGGTGCCCAGGGTATTCCAAAGGTAGTCGCGACGGGTGGCGTGATCTTCGTACTCGGCTTCTTGCGTGGAGAAGCCGCCGCCGTAGACGGCTCCGAGCAGGCGGTTCCACCAGGCATTGACCATGCGGTGGATGGGGCCGGGCTGGCGATCGCGCTCGCGGCGACGGCGTGTGGCCTGGCTGCTGTCGGGACCGCCGGCGTTACGCTGGCTTAGCTCTTGGATTCGTGCGAGCTCCTCGGCGGTGTGCGATGCGGGGAACAGGCCGTTCTCGATGCGTCCGCCCTGCCCGTGCGCCCTGTCCGATACGGTGGGGTCGGCGACGCCATTGCGGCGGGCGATGGCGCGGCGAATGCTATCGATGGGCGTGATGCTCAAAGCGGAGTCCTTTCTATTGCTACGCTCTAGTATAGACGCGACGGTGTTCGTTCGTGTTTTTGAACAGGTTGTTCGATAATTTCGGCGGCGCCATTCAGTAGACGGCATTTGGGGACGTTCCTTATGTGCCGGCACTTTGGGAACGTCCCTAAGTGCCGGATGTTAGGCAAGCTGAGCTGGTATCCTTATGC
>USCJ01000298.1 GCA_900553215.1 uncultured Collinsella sp. | reverse complement strand
GCTCGCGGACAGCGCCGAGCTCGGGAACCAAGCGCGGCGGCAAAATCGCCAGGCCCATGACCTCGATCAGGCCGATGTTCTCCTTCTTAATGTGGTGATACTCGGCATGCGGGTGGAAAACGCCCAGCGGATGCTCGTCGGTCGTGATGTTGCAGCGAAGCGCCAGGTAGGCCTCGTAGATTTCGCCGCCGGCGTTGCCGCGGGAGTCTACGCGGCGAATGACGGGCGTCACGGTATTGTGCGCCACGCCATCGGCTGTGTGCGCGATGACGCCAACAGACTCATCGCTCCACTCGCGCCAGGCGAGGATAATCTTCTCGGCGGCATCGAGCAGCTGAGCGCGGTCATGCGAGCGCAGGCGCAGCACCGAGAGCGGCCACTGCAGCACGCTACCGCTGACCTGGTCAAAACCGGGCACGCTAAACTGCGAGACCTCGGCGGCGTGCATCATGGGGAACTCGTGTGCGCCGCCCTGGAAGTGGTCGTGCGACAAGATCGAGCCGCCCACGATGGGCAGGTCGGCGTTGGAGCCGATGAAGTAATGCGGGAACAGGTCCACAAAGTCGAGCAGGCAGGTCAGGCCCTTGCGGTCGACGTGCATCGGACGATGCTCGGAGCCCATGGCAATGCAGTGCTCGTTAAAGTACGCGTACGGGCTGTACTGGAAGCCCCAGCGCTCGCCGTCGAGCTGGATGGGGATAACGCGCAGATTCTGGCGGGCGGGGTGAGCTCCGCCGTCGGCTGCGGCGGAGCGTCCGGGATAGCCCTCGTTTTCGATGCAGAGCTGGCAGGCGGGATACTTCTCGTCCGTGTTCTTAGCTGCACCTGCCGCGGCGATATCGCGCGGGTCCTTCTCGGGCTTGGACAGGTTGATGGTGATCTCAAGATCGCCCCAGTTGGTGGGGGTGCTCCATTTGATGTTGCGCGCGATGGCGGCACGGCGCACGTAGCCGGCGTCGCAGCACAGGCCGTAGAACCAGTCGGTCGCGGCACGGGGCTCGTTGACGCCCATACGCCCATTGAATTCCTCGTTTACAACCGAAGGCCTCGGCATGAGCGCGCCCATGATGCGCATGGCGATGCGATCGCGGCCTGACGTCGTGTCCTCGGCGGCACCGTTGGTAACGGCGGCCTCGGAAAGCGCGGCAAGCGTGCCTTCAAGATCAAAGTCGGGCAAGGTATTGGGGTGCAAGAGCGAGAGTTTCTCAACCTGGAGCGCCCAGGCCATATCGAGCGCGGGACCCGTAGCGCCGATGCACTCCAGAATGGTGTTGTATGCCCAGATCCGGTCGTCCTGGCCGATCATCGATCGGTGGATGGCGTACTCGATCAGGTTCTGCGCGGCCTCTCGCACGTCAGTCATTACAGCCATGCCGCGTAAGCCCCCTTGTCAGAGATGGCGTAGTGACGGGCGGAGCCCTCGCCCAGCCAGCCGTTCATCTTGGCAATGAAGGTGTCGACCAGATCGAGCGGCACGAAGGCCTGGATGGTGCCACCAAAGCCGCCACCGTGAATGCGAACGGCGCCGCGGCCGTCGAGCACGTGCTCGGCCAGCGCCAAGGCATACATGGAAGGCTGTTCAGATCCCAGCTTGGCAACGACATTCTGCAGGTACATGGCAGAGCTGGCGCCGGACTCGCGCGTCAGGACCAGGAACTGGTCAATGTCGCCGGCGTTGAGCACTGCCCAGCGCTTGTCGACCAGGCCGTTCTCGTACCAGTAGTGAACGGCGCGCAGGCAGGCGCGGTCGCCCAGCTTGGCGCGCAGCTCGGGGAGTTTAGCGTCAAAGTCGGCAACGTCGACCTCGCACAGGCGTGCCTTGCCAAACTCGGCGGCGACGTCCTGCATCTCGCGCGGAACGGCGGCGTAGTCGTCGGTAGCTGCCACATGGTCGGCGCCAACCTTAACGAGCACAAGCGCATAACCGTGATCCTCAAAGTTGAGCTCGAGCTTTTGGGTCTTAGGCTGGGCCTGGTCCTCAAAGTCCATGTAGGCAAGGCCGCCCAGGCACACAGCGGCCTGGTCCATCAGACCGCAGGGCTTGCCGTAGTAGTTGTTCTCGGTGCGCTGACTCATCTGGGCGAGCGTGACGGGCTCAATGGCGGGCGCGCCCCAGAGTGTCTCCATGGCACGACC
>USCJ01000297.1 GCA_900553215.1 uncultured Collinsella sp. | reverse complement strand
CGCGAGCGGAAGCGGCCGACGGTCTGGGCCGTCAGCGAGATCTCGGGCACCAGCACGCAGGCAGAGCGACCGGCTGCGAGCACGCGCTCGATGGCGGAGAGGTAAACCTCGGTTTTGCCGGAGCCGGTGACGCCGTCGACCAACACCACGTCGCCATGAGCGTCCAGACGGGCGCGCTCAATCTGCGCGAGTGCCCGTTGCTGGCCGTTGGTAAGGGAGACCGGCGCCTTGCCGCTTGCCGAGGACAGCGTGGTCTGCTCGCTGCAGCCACGCCAGGCGCGGCGCTCCTCCACCACCACGACGCCGCGCTTTTCGAGCGCTTTGATGGTCGCCGACATGCTGTTATAGAGAAGATTAAGGTCGCGAGTCGTAACCGGGCCGCACTGCAGCGCCTCGATGAGCTGGCGCTGACGGACCGCGGTCTTGGGCGGCGTATAGTCAAAGCCTTCGGGCGTAAGCATCACCCAACGATTTTGGATAGGCTTGACGGCGGGCCGTTCAACCGTCCACGCATCGTCGTCGCCCTTGACCACACGCGGGCTGCCGCCCGGGGGCAAAAACAGGCGCAGGCACTCGGAAAGCGTCGCGACATACTCGCGGCTCATCCAGCGTGCGATGCGGGCAGCCTCGGCGGTAAAGAGCGGTTTGCTGAGGATGGCCTCGATGGGTTTAATGCGCGCGGGGTCGAGGGCGTTGTTGCCCTGCAGGTCGCCCAGCTCAGGGGCAATGTCGACGACATAGCCCGCGGCGGCACGGTTACCAAAGTGGACCAGGACTGTCGATCCGACCTGGACCCCGTTGGCAAGGGACTCGGGGATGCCGTAAGCAAACGGTTCCGACAGCGCACGGGTGGGGATATCGAGGACCACGCTCGCGTAGGCGGCAGGGGGCTCGGGCGCAGGCTTAGACTGAGCCGAGGCAGCGGCAGGCTTGGGCTTCACCGGAGCTTCCTCCGGTTCCGGCGAACCAAACAGCGACAGTTGTTGAGCCATACACCACCTCTAACGAACGGACCTGAAAGGGGTGGGACAAAATAATCAGTAGAGTTTGTCCCATGGCCGATACGAGTGTCGAGCTTGTTGCGTCACTCGAACATGGGACAAACACTACTGATTATTTTGTCCCAGTAACCCACTCATCGGTACAGAAACAAGAGCCCCGCTCGGGGGAACGGGGCTCGGATACATGCGTTTACGCGTCTACTATAGCGCCATCGTGCGGGCGCGGTCGATGCGTGCCAGACAGTCGTCGCGGCCGACGAGCGCCATGGTCTCGCCCAGCGGGGGGCTCACCATGTTGCCGCAGACGGCGACGCGCACGGCCTGGAACACCACGCGCTTCTTAAGGTCCATCTGCTCGGGCAGCGGCTCAAGCGCGGCGTCGATGGCCTCGGCAGTCCACTTGTCCACGCCCTCGAGCGCGGCCTTGGCGGCATCCAGAATGACGCCCATGCCTTCCTTAGCCAGGCCCTTGTTAACGGATTTCTCGTCATACTCGAGCGTCTCGGCCGTAGCGAAGATGGGAGCGGCGACGGTCACGGCGTCGGCTGGCATCTTGGTGCGCGGCTTGACGATGGCGGCAAGCGCGTCAATCCAGTCCTCGCCGTACTCGACATTACCCTCGATGAGACCCGCCTCGTGCAGCTCGGGGACCATGATCTCGTCGGCAAACTGGGCATCGGACATGCCGTTGATGTACTCGGCATTGACCCAGTCGAGCTTCTTGGGGTCGAAGGTCGCCGGGTTCTTGGAGATGCGGTCGAGTGAGAACTTGCTGGCCAGGACATCGCGCGGGATGATCGTGGTCTCGCCGTCAAGCGACCAGCCGAGCAGCGCCAGATAGTTGACGAAAGCGTCGGACAGGTAGCCGGCGTCGCGGTACTCCTCCACCGAGGTGGCGCCATGGCGCTTGGAGAGCTTCTTGCCGTCGGCGCCCAGAATCATGGAGATGTGGGCGAACGTGGGCACGGGCGCGCCGAGGGCCTCGTAGACCATGACCTGACGCGGGGTGTTGGACAGGTGGTCGTCGCCGCGGATGACATGGGTGATCTTCATCATGGCGTCGTCGACGACGGTCGCAAAGTTGTACGTGGGCGTGCCATCGGAGCGGAAGATGACAAAGTCGTCGAGCTCCTTGGCGTCGAAGGTCAC
>USCJ01000296.1 GCA_900553215.1 uncultured Collinsella sp. | reverse complement strand
CTTGGCCGACGCCATTCTGGGCGCCTGCCGCGGGGGAGACATCGGCAAGCTATTCCCCGATACCGACCCCGCCTATGAGGGTGCCGATTCGATGGTGCTGCTCGCTCGCGTGATGGACTATGCGCGCGAGCTGGGCTTTGAGTTTGTCGATGCCGATTGCACCATTGCCTGTCAGCAACCCAAGATCACTCCGCACCGCGATGCCATGCGCGCCAACCTTGCCCATGCCCTGGGCGTCGACGTGGAAAACGTGGGCGTCGCCGCCACTACGACCGAAAAGCTCGGTTGGGAAGGCCAGGGCGAGGGAATCGGTGCCTGGGCCGTCTGCCTGCTACAGAAAACCGTTAAGGAGTAACGAATGCGTATCTACAACAGCGCTACCCATAAAAAGGAAGAGTTCCAGCCCATCGAGTCCGGCAAGGTCCGCATGTACGTGTGCGGCCCCACGGTCTACGACAACATCCACATCGGCAATGCCCGCACGTTCATCAGCTTTGACGTGATTCGCCGCTGGCTCATCGCGAGCGGCTACGAGGTCACGTTCGCCCAGAACCTCACCGATGTCGATGACAAGATCATCAAGCGCGCCAACGAGCAGGGCAGAACGGCCGCCGAGGTCGCGACGGAGTTCTCCGACAAGTTCATCGGCGTTATGCGCGCCGCCAACGTGCTCGATCCCGATGTGCGCCCCCGCGCCACCAAGGAGATCGGCCCCATGATCGCTATGATCAAGACGCTCATCGAGCAGGGCCACGCTTACGCAGCCGATAACGGCGACGTGTACTTTGCCGTGCGCAGCGATTCCAACTATGGTCAGGTCTCGGGCCGCAACATCGATGACCTTATGGTTGGCGCGCGCATCGAGGAGAACGAGGACAAGAACGATCCGCTCGACTTTGCCCTGTGGAAGGCCGCTAAGCCCGGCGAACCCAGCTGGCCGAGCCCCTGGGGCGAAGGCCGTCCCGGTTGGCACACCGAGTGCGCCGCCATGGTGCATCGCTACCTGGGCACCCCGATCGACATCCACGGCGGCGGCTCCGACCTTGCCTTCCCGCATCACGAGAACGAGTGCGCCCAGGCCACCTGCGCCTGGCACCAGGGCTTCTCCAACACCTGGATGCACACGGGCATGCTGCTGGTCGACGGCGAGAAGATGTCCAAGTCGCTCGGCAACTTCTTTACGCTGGCCGAGGTCCTCGAGCAGCACTCCGCTGCTGCCCTGCGCCTGCTGATGCTGCAGACGAGCTATCGCTCGCCGCTCGACTTTTCTTGGGAGCGCTTGGAGGGTGCCGAGAACTCACTCACGCGTATCGCCGGTACGGTCGAGAACCTGCGCTGGGCCGCGAACCATGCGACGGCCGATGCCGATGAGGCGGCATCCGAGGCGTTTGCCGCCAAGGCCGCCGAGACCCGTGCCACCTTTAAGGAGTGCATGGACGACGACTTTAATACCGCCGGTGCCATGGGCGCCGTCTTTGGCTTTGTGACCGAGTGCAACCAGTACCTGGAGCAGGCGGGCGACGCTGCCGACAAGGCCGCCGCGCTTGCTGCCGCCGATACGCTGGTCGAGCTGCTCGATACGTTTGGCGTTGAGCTCCCCGAGCCCAAGGTCGAGTTGCCGCTGGGCCTGCTGGGCGTTGCCGCCGGCCTGGTCGCCTACACGGGTGAAGACGTGGACGAGGCCGCTGCCAAGATTCTCGAGGCCCGCGCCGAGGCCCGCGCTGCCAAGAACTGGGATCTGGCCGACGCCATCCGCGACCAGCTCAAGGACCTCGGGCTGACGATCGAGGATACTGCCGCGGGTACTCGTATTAAGAGTCTCTAGTATTTGTCGACCGTTCGAGGTGCGGCAGATTGCCTTGAAAGAGGAGGGCATAGACCTGGTGGTCATGCCCGACGATTGAAAGGCAAAGTGCCGTGGCTCGGACGGTCGATTCTTGTTCGTTATCTATTTAAGGAGGCCGTTTTATGGCCGACAATCGCAAGCGTGCGCCTCGTGGCGGCAAGCAGGCCGCTTCTGGCTCGCGCCCGATTCGCCGCAATGACCGCGCTGCCGCTTCCAAGGGCCAGCGCGAGCGCTCCCAAGCCCAGGCTGCGCGTCCGCAGCGAGATCGTAACCGCGACACTGTCCAGGCTCCCAAGGGCGAGTTTATCGAA
>USCJ01000295.1 GCA_900553215.1 uncultured Collinsella sp. | reverse complement strand
GCACGCCTGGACATCGGGATTCTCGTGCGAGAAGCGAATGTCCGCAGCGGCATCCAGGCCCCACAGCACCTGGCCGCGCTCAGCTGCCAGCTCGCAGCCGTCGTGGATGGGCTGACCGCCGCCACCGACGCAGCCGCCAGGACACGCCATGACCTCGACAAAGTCATAGCTCACGCAACCGTCGCGAATCGCGTCGAGCAGGCGGGCGGCATTGCCCAGTCCGTGCGCCACGGCGACGCGCACCCTGGTGCCCTCGATATCGGCCACTGCTTCCTTCCAGCCGTCCAGACCGCGCACGTCGGTGAAGAAGTCGGCGTCGGGGTTCTTGCCCGTCACCAGGTAATAGGCCGAGCGCACGGCGGCCTCCATCACGCCGCCCGTGGCGCCAAAGATCACACCCGCGCCCGTGCCAAAGCCCAGCGGCGTATCAAGCGGCTCCTCGGTAAGCGTGTCCACGCTCACGTGGCTCGCGCGGATCATGCGCACCATCTCGCGCACCGTCAGTGCAACGTCCACGTCGGGCGCGCCGCCCTCGCCCATCATGCTCGGCAGCGCACGCTCGGCCTTCTTGGCCGTGCACGGCATAACGGACACCACGAACAGACGCTCGGGCTCCACGCCCAGCACCTTGGCGTAGTAGGTCTTGGCGATGGCGCCGAACATCTGCTGCGGCGACTTTGACGTGGACAGGCTGTCGACAAACTCGGGGTAACGTGCCTTCACAAAGCGTACCCAGCCCGGGCAGCAGCTCGTGAACATGGGCCAGCCGTGGGTGTCGCCCTCGCCCTTGACGGCCTTCCCTAGGCGCTCGAGCAGTTCGGAGCCCTCCTCCATAATGGTGAGGTCGGCCGAGAAATCGGTGTCGAACACGTACTCAAAGCCAACGCGGCGCAGGGCGCAAGCCAGGCGCTCAACGGTGGCCCCCTCGCGCGGAATGCCGAGCTCCTCGCCCCAGGCGCTACGCACGGCCGGCGCAATCTGCACCAGTACGATCTTGTCGGGATCGGCGATGGCGTCGAACACGGTCTCGGTATCGTCACGCTCGCGCAGGGCGCCCGTCGGGCAATGCGTGATGCACTGACCGCACGCGACGCAATCGGTCTTGCCGATCGGCGCACGCCCGCGGGTGCCCACGGCGGTATGCGTGGCGCGGTTGGTCAGGTCCCAAATCCCTAAGCCCTGCACGCTCTCGCACACCTTGATGCAGCGCATGCATTTGATGCACTTGTCGTTATCGCGGATGATGGGGAAATCGAAGTCCCAGCCCTCGCGCGCCAGGTGCTGCTCGTACGGCAGATAGAAGATACCCAGGTCGTTGGCGATGGTCTGCAGGTTGCAGTTACCACTGCGCACGCAGCTCGTACAGCGCGAGTCGTGCTGGGACAGCAGCAGCTGCACGTTGGTGCGACGCGCCTCGCGGGCCTTGGGGCTGTTGGTGTGGACCACCATGCCGTCGAGCACGTAGTTGTTGCAGGCGGCAACCAGCTGGTCGCAGCCCTCAACCTCGACCACGCATACGCGGCAGCCGCCGATCTCGTTTAGATCGCGCAGGTAGCACAGGGTGGGAATCTGGATGCTGACGGACTTGGCCGCATCCAGGATCGTGGTGTGCTCGGGAACCACGACCTCGCAATTATCGATAGTGAGCTTGACCATGTTATGCGCTCCGTTTTCGGTGTTGTCGCTGACGGTGGTGTTGTTGGGCTCTACCATTCCAGGTTCCTCCCTCCGCGGAACGCGCCAAAGCCAAAGTGATCGCAACGCAGGCAGCGGCTCGCCTCCTGGCGCGCCTCCTGCTCGGTGAGACCCTGCTCGACCAGATCCCAATCGTGAATACGCTCGCCGGCCTCGCGCTCGCCCAGCTCGCAGCGGCCGCACTCGTGCTTGCCCTTAAACTGGACGGTCGGCAGCTCGACCTCGAGCTTGATCTTGTGGTCAAAGCCCAGGTAGCGGTCGATATTTGTCGAAGCCACGCGGCCGGCGTTGATGGCACGGATGACGGTGGCGGGACCGGTCTGGCAGTCACCGCCGCTAAAGAGGCCATCGAAGTTGGGCACGGCGCCATCCGAATCGGTGACCACGCAGCCCCACTTACAAGCGATGCCCATGTCCTCAAACGGCCTGGAATCGATGTCCTGGCCAATGGCCACAAACACGCGCTCGCAGGGAATGACGCGCTCGGGCGTGGCGGCGG
>USCJ01000294.1 GCA_900553215.1 uncultured Collinsella sp. | reverse complement strand
ATGCACAGCTGCGAGATGGCCTCGAGTGTGTGAAGCCATCCGATAAGAGCCGGCTCGCTCACGGTAAGGTCTGCCGCGGTGACACCGTCGGCCAAAACATTATTGGCCCAGTAGTGCGGGGTCTCCATGTCAAACCCGGGCACGCTTTGCTGCAGATAGTCGGCCGTGGTCGCCTCGAGCTTCATCAGGTCGCCCAGACAGGCGTCGACGGGTGTGTCCGCCAAAATGATGGCGAGCAGCTGGGCATCGACAGCCAACCCATCGACGCGGACGATCTTGAGCAGCTCATCGCGCATGTCATCGAACAGGCGGTTGCGCGTCTGCTCAAACTCCTCGTCGCTTCCCATGTCCTCGATGCGATGAAGCTCGTCGAGCAGGTGGCGGTGAACGCCGGCATAGGACAGCAGCGCCTGGGCGTGCTCGGTCTGCGCATACTTGTGAGGGTTGACGCTCACGTCGTTATGGACAAGCTCGCGTGCTGCATCGGTGAGTTCGGGGTGCGACGCAACATAGGCGCGCTCCAGGTAGGCGGGGATGTAGACGCTCGGATCCATTAGAGGTCTCCTCCCTTAAACGGCAAGCCCTGCTCGGCCGCCCGCAGGATTCGTTCGTCGATCTGGGAACGCACGATATCGCTGGTGGCGACCCAGGCGGCAAAGCTGGCGTTGTCGGGGGCGCCCAGGCCCTCTTGCAGTACCGGCGTCGCCTCGGACAGCGCAAGGACAAGCTCGTCGGTGGAACCCGGACCCACGTTGACGCGGGCATAGACGCCATCGGGAAACTCGGTTTGAAAGTAGAGCGCCTCGGCTGCGTGCGGGCACGAGCGTGCAAGGATGCGCAAGTAGTGCTCGGCACCCTCGTAGTCCAGCTCGCGCCAGGTAGCGCTCATCAGCGCGATGAGCGTCCACGGGTCCAAGTCACGCTCCGCATCCTTGGGACGACGGCGTAGCGGCGTGTTGGCGAGATAGGGGACGGAGTGGGCAGAGCGAAAGCGCTTGAGCTCCTCGGCGGGGTATTCGAGCTTTGCCATGGCGAGCATCGCGGTGTGGCGGACGCCAGCCGGATCGTTGGGGGCAAAGTCGAGGCTGCAGTTTGCAGCTTCGAGCGACATGCGATAGCGGCCGCTAATGAGGGCGCGTGACGCAAGGGCGGCAAGCCAGCGCAGGTAGGGACGGCGCATAAGGTCGCCTGCGGCCTCGCGCTCGTAGGGGTCCTGCGCCGAGGCGATCTTGAGTGCCAGGTCGTGCTCGACTTCATCGCGCTTGGATACCAAGTACTGTACGTACTCCTCGTTGGAGTTGGCGGTGAGGGCGCACAGCATGCGCTGGGCATCCCAGTTGCTCGGATCGAGTGCGGCTGCCTCGCGGAGCATGTTCTCGGCTGCGGCCTCTTCTTGCTCTGCCTGGGTATCGTCAGGGATAAAGGGAATGCGGTAGTCGACAGCCTCGACCACCTTGGCAATGAGGTGACCAGCACGGTCGCGGTCGTGCACGATGAGTGGTGCAGGGTTACGGGTGAATTGTTCCATCAGGCGCTCTACGGCGGCACCGTCGGTGAGTGGGATATTGTCGCGGCGCAAGGCCTCAAGAACGAGGCGATGGCAATCCTCTTGAATGGGATCGAATGCCATGGGGCCTCCTTTGCTGCGGTTAGGGTTCAAATGTCTCTATATAAAGTTCTAGTTTACCCGCATGTGGCACACCGGGGGTGCCGCACTTGGACTTGCACCTTTGCACCACGAAGACGGATGTCGCACAAATGTCGGCACCTTGGACGACCGAGTGGTATCACGGTGCCGCAAACGGTCGATTTTTGGCGGCGAACGGGGCGCATTTTGGAGGGGCACCGTCCTGCCCGGGATATGTGGTCAACCTTGATAAAACGTTTGCCCAGCTTGGGAGTATGAATGCCCCACAAGGGCTTTCAGGGATAGAAAAAACGTTTCATCATTGTCGGCTTTAGGTGAATAACTGACCAACCAGAACGGTAAAATAGTGTTTGTCTGAGCGTTGAGACGTTTAGACGTTTAGGCATCGCGCATTGTCATCGCCGGCAACGCGCAAAACGGTCCTAACGGAGCCAATCGGGTGCTCCGTTATATACGCAAGTCTAAGAGGGGCTTGTTTAGGAGGCACAGTATGGGACGTTTTACCAATCCTCGCGATCTGTACTTTGGTGAGGGCGCTCGCCACGAGGTGAAGAACCTC
>USCJ01000293.1 GCA_900553215.1 uncultured Collinsella sp. | reverse complement strand
CCGGCGGCGCCGTTGTGGTCTCGGGCGAAGTCGACCTGATTACCGACGGCACGACCGTGGCCAAATCCCACGGCGGCAGCCCGCTCATGTCCAAGATTACCGGCTGCGGTTGCTCGCAGGGCGGCGTGCTGGCCGTGTACGCCTGCGCTGCCGATCCGTTTACGGCAGCCGTCTGCGGTACCGCCGTCTACAACGTCGCCGGCACGCGTGCCGCCGCCGTCGCCGATGCCCCGGCAAGCTTTAAGGTCGCCTTTATCGACGAGCTCTACCGCGCAACCGCCCAAGACATCGCCGATAACCAACTCGAGCTCGAGGAGGCATAAGCCATGTCCGAGCCCGCAACCAATGCCGGCATGAACACGCTCGTCGCTGTGGCCATCGCCCCGTGCGGCACCGGCGATGAACTGTCCGCCGAGGTCGCCGAGGTCGTGCGCGTCATTCGCGAGAGCGGCCTTCCCAACCGCACCACCTCGATGTTCACCGAGATCGAGGGCGACTGGGACGAGGTCATGCAGGTCGTGCGCGACGCGACCTTTGTGTTAGCGAACAAGGGCATCCGAACCGAAGTCGTGCTCAAAGCCGATATTCGACCTGGATTTACCGACACCATGACCGGCAAACTCGAGCGCATGGAAGCGCAGATCAAAAAGCAGGAGGAAGCACGATGAGCATCCGCGACAACCTTGATATCTCGGCCTATCTGGTACTCGGCCCCGAAAACACGCTCGGGCGCCCCGTGGGCGATGTGGTGGCCCAGGCGCTCGACGCCGGCTTTACCTGCATTCAGGTGCGCTCCAAGGTGGCAAGCGCCCGCGAGATCATTGCGCTGACCGGCGACGCCGCGCAGGCAATCGCACAGGCCGGCAAGACCGGTCAGGTCGCCTTGCTGATCGATGACCGCCTTGACTGCGTACTCGCCGCACGCGAGCAGGGCATTGCGGTCGACGGCGTGCACGTGGGCCAGAGCGATATTCCCGTCGAGGTCTGTCGCAAGCTGCTGGGCCCCGACGCCATCGTGGGCCTTTCGGCCCGTTGCGAGGAAATGCTCGAGTACGTCAAGACCGCCGACATGAGTCTGGTCGACTACCTGGGCATCGGCCCGCTCCACGAGACCGAGACCAAGCGCGACTGCGGACGCGCAGCCGATGGCTCCATCATCACCAAGATCTTTGAGGACCTGGCCGCACTCCACGCGGCAAGCCCCGTGCCCATCGTGGTGGGCGGCGGCGTTAAGACGGCCGACTTGCCGCAGCTTAAGGCAACCGGCGTCGACGGCTTCTTTGTGGTGAGCGCCGTCTGCAGCGCCGACGATCCCTACGCCGCGGCCAAGGAGCTTGTCGACACCTGGCAGCAGGCATAGGCATAGGCCGAACAGCTGATTCGCAGCCTCATATCTTCAGCAATGGAAAGCGCATCCCAGTTTGGGCCTCCATTCCGGGATGCGCTTTCCGTATGCGACCCTTACCCCGCCAGATACGCTTCCAACGCCGGCAAAGTCGCCTCTGCATCGTGGCGGCCGACCTGGTAGATGCGCTCGAGCTCATCCGGTTCGCGGCACAGCGACGGCACCTTCACCGATTCGCTCGGCCGCACCACAAAGATTTCCCCGGCAGCCTCTCGACGTGCCAGGTCATCGAGCGTGGCATTGTAGACCTCATGCCGATGCTCAAGCGCTGCAACAAACTCCGGATAGTGACGGAACACGCGCCGCAGCATGGGCATCACGCTGTTGGGCTGCTTCACAAAGCCCGCCGGCTGCGTGAGTACCACGATATTGCGGTCATACCCCTGCGCAAACAGCCATGCGCTGGGAATAGAATCAGCCACGCCACCATCCAGATACTTATGCCCGTCAATAGCAACGGGACGCGTCGCCACAGGAATCGCCGACGATGCCCGGATCCACTCGATATCCCGCTCGTCGCCATAGGGCAGGTCGTGGTAGACGGCCTTGCCCGTCTCGATATCGGTGCACACGCACGTAAACCGCATGGGGCAGGCGCGATACGCCTCCAGGTCGATGGGATCGCGCTCGATGGGCACCTCGTGATAGGCAAAATCGGCATTGAACATATCGCCGGTTCGCAGCCAGCTGGTCACGCTCGCATAGCGTTTGTCGGCGCAATAGGCCTTGTTATAGCGAATGGCGCGGCCGATCTGGCGCGATTTAAAGTTGTAGCCAAATGCCGCGCCCGCCGCGACGCCCACC
>USCJ01000292.1 GCA_900553215.1 uncultured Collinsella sp. | reverse complement strand
TCCCCAGCCCCGAGGCGCCGACGACCCAGACAACGTTTGCCGTGGCGGCGGGAATTACCGGCTCCCAGGCGGCATGTGCCTTGAGCGGGAGTCGCTTGCTGCCATCTGCCTCGGCCAACACATAGTCAAAGCGCTGCGCCAGCTCGTTGAGCGGCTCGGCGGGGGCGGAGAGCTTGCCCGTCTGGGGGTCCAAGACACCTGCTTGGCAGATCCTTCCCCGCACAAGCCCCGCGCAGGCCTCGCAGGTGCAGCCTGGGGCGTGTAAGGCACCTGGCTTCCAGGGCGCGGCGTCCAGACGACGGCTCGATCCGTCCCACGGCACGCCGGCGACGGGAAACATATGCGTGGTGGTGCAGAGGAGCACGCGGCCGCCAGAGCGCATGAGCTCAAGGCTCAGCGTCTTGAGCAAGGTCGACTTGCCGCCGCTGCCGATAATCGCGGTAATGCCCGGCTCGATCCTGAGCGCCGAGGCAAGATTACCGTTAACCGTTTCCATATGTTCACCGCCGTATAATACTGTGATAATAAATAATCATCAGAGCAGCGGTCGAACCGCTTTTGCTCTGCTCAAACCGTAGCACAGGGAGGTGCCCCGGGAATGCTCGTTTATGTTCGCGGCGCCGGCGATATCGCCACGGGCGTCGCTGCCCGTTTGGTGCGCTCCGGCGTGTCGGTCGTTATGGCCGATATCGCGGTTCCCACGTGCATCCGTCGCACAATCAGTTTTTGCGAGGCCATTCGCTTGGGCGAGGTCCAGGTCGAGGGTATTTGCGCCCGCTTGGCGCAGACGCCGACAGAGGTGCTTGCAATTACCGAGACCGGAGACGTCGCCGTCGTGGTAGACCCCCAGGCCAAGATGCTCGATGAACTGAAGCCCGCGGCCGTGGTGGACGCGATTCTGGCCAAGCGCAACTTGGGCACCACGCGCGATATGGCGCCTGTCGTCATTGCCGTGGGACCGGGCTTCACCGCGCCGGTTGACTGCGACGCAGCGGTCGAAACCATGCGCGGGCATTTTTTGGGCCGCGTCATTACCCAAGGTTCGCCCCAGCCCAACACGGGCGTGCCGGGCGTCATCGCCGGCTATGGCAAGGAACGAGTTATCCACAGCCCCGCCGCCGGCGTGTTTCGGTCCGACCGCGCAATCGGCGACATCGTGAGCGCCGGAGACGTGATTGGCTACGCGGGAGATACGCCCATGTGCACGCAGATCGATGGCTGTCTGCGCGGGCTTTTGGCGAACGGCGTGCGGGTGACTGAGGGCTTTAAATGCGCCGATGTCGATCCGCGCGGCGACGCCAGCTACATCAACTATATTTCGGACAAGGCGACATCGGTCGGCGGCGGCGTGCTCGAGGCACTCGCTATGCTCACCGATGTCTTTAGAGGATAGAAGGCGGCAATGGAAAAGCTCGATGTGGTGAATGCGGCGCTTGCCGCCCTGCGTGCTGGCGAGACGTGCGAGCTCGTGGTCGTGGCCGGCACGGCGGGGTCATCGCCGCGCGGCGTGGGCGCATGGATGATTGTCTTTGCCGATGGCAGCCAAGCGGGCACCATCGGCGGCGGCAAGATTGAACTCTTTGCGCTGGACGAGGCGCGCGAGCTGCTGGCCGCAGGGCAATCGCGTCTGGTCCGCTACACCATGGGCGGCGAGAACTCCGATACCGGCATGATTTGCGGCGGAGCCATCTGCCTGTGCTACCTGCATCTGGATGCGACCCAGGCACCGTTGTTCCAGTCGGTTGCCGACGTCTTGGCCTATCGGCGCATCGGCGACTTCGCCATCGACTTTGAACCGTTTATCGCAAGTGCGCATGAAGGCGACGTTGCCGAATACCATGGCGAGGAGTCGCGCCGCACCATAATGGGCTGCCCCGAGCTTTCGCTGGTGGAGGAGGGGAGTAAGGTCACCTACACCAACGCGGCCTCCGAGATTCCCGCGGCGCACATCGAGACGCTCTGCCCCGAGGGCCTGACCTATATCTTTGGCTGCGGCCACGTGGGTGCTGCGACGGCGCGGGTGCTCACGGCGGCGGGCTTTGCCGTCGTGGCTTGCGACGACCGCCCCGGCACACTGACCCCCGAATGGGTGCCCGGTGTCTACGACCGTCGTCTGGTCGATTATAAGAACCTGAGCGAGCTGTGTCCCATCGGCCCGCGCGACTTGGTGGTCGTGGCCACAGCAGGCCACAAGTCCGATATCGACGCGGTGATTCA
>USCJ01000291.1 GCA_900553215.1 uncultured Collinsella sp. | reverse complement strand
CGGCTGATCTCGGCCAGGCCGCGCGTCATGATGAGGGCAAGCGTGTTGTCGCCCGCGCCCGAGCCGGCGGAGATGCCGCACACGATGGCGATAACGTTCTTCATGGCGCCGCATACCTCGACGCCGGTCATATCCTGCGACAGGTAGATGCGGAAGGCCGTGGACAGCAGCAGCTCCTTAAAGGTCTCCCCCACCTGCGGATCCTTACTGGCGATGACGGCGGCCGAAAGCCCGCCACGGCAGATTTCCTCGGCATGGTTGGGGCCCGAAAGCGCCGCCACACGCGTCTCGTTGCCGATCTCGCTGGCGATGACCTCGCTCATGAGCAGGCCAGACTCGGGCTCGATGCCCTTAGTGAGGCAGAGCACTGGGGCGTCGTCCGCGATGAACGGCGCCGCCTGATGGCACACGTCGCGCAAGTGCGTGGAGGGCACGGCAAAGATGATCGCATCGGCACCGTCGAACGCCTGGGCGAGCTCGGTCGTTGCCACCACGTTGTCCGGCATCTCGTATCCCACCAGATAGCGCGGGTTGCGGTGCTCGCCGTTAATGCCGGCGGCCGTCTGCTCGCTGTGGGCCCACATGGTCACGCGCTCGGCTCGCGCGGCGGCAAGGCCGGCGACGGCGGTTCCCCAGGAGCCGGAGCCAATCAGCGCAACATTCATGACTCTCTCCTACTTATCGTCGGGCTCGGTGACGCGCTTGGTAAACGAGAGCTTGGACTCCTTACCAGTCATGAGCTTTTGGATATTCGCGCGATGGGCCCCCACCACGGTGATGCCGATCATCGCCATGCAAAACTTAAGTCCCAGGCTGCTGTACGGAAATACCGCGCAAGCAGCGATGGGAAGACCGATGGCAGCGGCAAGCGAGCCCACCGACACATACTTGGTGATGGCAACGGCTACGATAAACATGCCGAGCAGCGACAGGCCAATGGGCCAGCACCAGGCGAGGATGACGCCCAGACCAACCGCGATACCCTTGCCGCCATGGAAGTTGAGGTAGGGCGAGAAGATATGGCCCCACACCGCTGCCAGGCAAATGACTCCGAGCATCCAATCGCCGGGGGCTCCGGGCGCCATGATGCTTGCGGGGAAGCCATAGCCCACGCCCGCGATGAGCGGACGGGCGATAAGGACACAGATGGCGCCCTTAAGGCAGTCGAGCAGCAGGGTGAGCGCGGCCACCTTGGGGCCGGCCACGCGCAGGGCGTTGGTGGTGCCGATGTTGCCGGAACCCGCCTTGCGAATGTCGGTGTGGTTGAACACGCGGCCCAAGATCAGGCCAAACGGAATCGCCCCGATAAAGAACGAGACCACGGCGCAGATGGCGGTCAGCAGAATCGGATTATGCATCCTTTTGCTCCTTCTTCCTAAAGAAGAGTCGAATGGGCGTGCCGGCAAAGTCGAAGGTCGAGCGCATGCGGTTCTCTACGTAGCGCTGGTAGGTGTCGTTGACCAGGTCGCTGTGGTTGACGAAGAACGTAAACGTCGGCGGGTTGACGCCCGTTTGGGTCACGTAGTGCATACGCAGGCGGCGCTTGCCGTCCACCACGGTATGGCCAAACTCGCGCAGGTCGGTGAGGAACGTGTTGAGGCGCGAGGTGCTGATCTTTTGCGAGCGCGTCTTTTCGGCGGCGTCGACCATCGCCCAGATCTTCTCGACGCTGCGGCCAGTGAGGGCAGAGATGCGCAGGTACTGGGCCCAGGGAGCCATGACGCCCAGACGGCGGTCGATGGTCTCCATGCAGGCCTCGCGCTTACGGTCGTCGTCGAGCAGGTCCCACTTGTTGAGCAGCACAACGATGGCACAGCCGCGCTCGATGGCAAGACCCATGACCTTCTGGTCCTGTTCGGTAACGCCCACGGAGGCGTCGACGACGAGCAGCGCCACGTCGGCGCGGTCGATGGCGCGCAGGCCGCGGACCATCGAGTAGTACTCGATGTTCTCGTACACGGTGCTCTTCTTGCGGATGCCCGCGGTGTCGACCATGCGGTAGTGCTTGCCGTTGCGCTCCACGACGGTGTCGATGGCGTCGCGCGTGGTGCCGGCAATGTTGGACACGATAGAGCGGTCGGCGCCCAGGATGCGGTTGAACAGCGAAGACTTACCGGCGTTGGGGCGGCCGATGATGGCGACGTTCAGCGCGTCGGGGAACTCATCGGCGACCTCGTCCTCTTCCTCCGGAAGCAGGGCCACGATATCGTCGAGCAGGTCGCCC
>USCJ01000290.1 GCA_900553215.1 uncultured Collinsella sp. | reverse complement strand
AGGGCAACGGCGGCGCTTCGGCAGCACAAGATCGCCTGCAATCGCTCGAGAAGACCTCGGATGGCTTTACGCTCGCCCAGATGGACCTGCGTCTGCGCCACGAGGGCGAAATCCTGGGGTACCGCCAGCATGGCGGAGTGACCCTGCGCTTTGTCGACCTGGATGCCGACGAGGAGCTGATCGAGTGGGCCCATTTGGACGCGGTCGAGCTCTTGCGGTATGCTTGCAACCTTGACTCCGTGGCGACGCGCCCCCTGCGCGATGCGGTCGCCATGCGATATCGACACATTTTTAAGGAGGTCAGCGGAGGATGAGAATCATCGGCGGCGAATGGCGCGGTCGTAAGATCGAGGAGCCCCGTGGTCGCGATGTCACCCGCCCCACGACCGATCGCGTGCGCGAGGCATGCGCATCTATGGTCATGTCGGCATTCGACTTCGATCTGGATGAGGTCCGCGTGCTGGACGCCTTTGGCGGCTCCGGTGCCTTAGGGTTAGAGATGCTCTCACGTGGTGCCCGCTCACTCACGACGTTCGAGATCGATCGGAATGCCGCGCGGCTCATTACCAAGAATATCGAGTCGCTCTGCCGTGACCGTGCGCGTTGGCGCGTGGTAACGGGCGACATGCTGGCGAGCGCCTCGCGCGGTCGTGTGCCGGGCGGCCCGTTTGATCTGGTCCTGCTCGACCCGCCCTATGCTTTTGGTGCCGAGCCGGTCGAGGAACTGCTGCCGAACCTGGCTCAGCAGGGTCTGCTTGCATCTGGCGCTTATGCCCTGTTTGAGCATGCCGCCGCCGATGCGGGCGCGCATCCGGCAGGCTTTGAGATTGTGCGCGAGAAGCACTACGGCATTACCTCGGTCGACCTGCTTCGTTGGGTCGGCGATGACGATGGTGAGGGCGATAACGCCGGCACCGATGCTAACAACAACGATGCCACGACGTTTCAGGAGGACGCCCATGAATGACACCATCAACCGCGTGATCGTCCCGGGCACCTTCGATCCCATCACGTTTGGCCATATCGACGTCATCCGCCGCGCCCGCCGCATCTTTCCCAGCGTGATCGTCGCTGTTGCCGAGTCGCAGGGTAAAAACGGTGTGGGTACCACGTTTATGCTCGATGAGCGCGTGGCGCTGGCCCGCGAGGCGCTCGGTGATATCGACGGCGTCGAGGTCCTGCCCTTTACCGGCCTCTTGGTCGACTTCGCTCGCGAGCAGGGGGCGGGGGCCGTGGTCAAGGGCCTGCGCGCCATGACCGACTTTGAGTACGAGCTGCAGCAGGCAGATCTCAACTATCGCTTGGATAACGAGCTGGAGTCCATCTTTGTCATGAGTGCGCCGCAGTACGGCTATATCTCGAGCTCGGTCGTTCGTCAGATCGCCTCACTCGGCAGCGATGTATCGACGTTTGTCCCGCCCAACGTGGTCGAAGCGCTCAGACATCGCTTTTCGTGACGTTTTTTATTGCCTGGTGGCATGTGGTAAACTAGCACGATGATATGTTACCTATGAAAGGAGACCGGATGCCGGGCGAGAATTTTCCTGGCGATAGGATCGTCAGCTTGGTCGATGAGCTCGAAGGGCTGATCGAGGAAGCCAAGCCGCCTTTCGGCAAGAACGCTCAGTTCAAGGTCATCGACGCCGACGTGTTCTTCAACATCCTCGACGAGATCCGCATGAGCTATCCCGAGGAGTGGCAGAAGTCCCGCCGTATCCTTAAGGAGCGCGAGGAGCTTATGGCTTCCGCCGCCGCTCAGGCCGATTCCATCATCGCCGACGCTCAGCAGCAGGCCCTCACCATTGCCGGTGAGCAGGAGATCGTCCGCTTGGCACAGCAGCAGGCCGACGACATCCGCGATCGTGCCCAGCAGTACGAGCGCGAGACGCGTTATGCTGCCGAGGACTACGCAGAGCAGGTCTTTACGCACCTGGAGGAGAATCTCAAGAGCCTGACCGGCACCGTTACCCGTTGCCGTCAGCAGCTCAACGAGGGTGCCGCCCAACAGAATGGTCAGTGGTAATGGCTGAGTTCCCGAGCGTTACCGTCGATCTTTCCGAACAGCTCGAGTTTCCCGGAGATTCGTATCCGCTGACCGGCAAGGTCGATGTCGCCACCTATACGGTGGGCGAGAAGGAGTACCAGCTACAGGACGGCATCGACTACGACGTTGTCTTTACCAATGCCGGTACCGGTGTCTTGCTCACGGGCATGGTCCGCGCGCACGCCACCGGCGA
>USCJ01000289.1 GCA_900553215.1 uncultured Collinsella sp. | reverse complement strand
CCGAGATTTTTGCCAAAGGCCTCGAGCAGGCGGCTCGCCACGAGCGTCAGGATCAGGTAGACCACGAGCGCCACGCAGTAGACCTCCATCTGGCGGTAGTACACGCCGGCGACGGTGGTGGTGGCATACATGAGGTCGAATACGCCGATGACCGAGAGCACCGACGAATCCTTGATGTTAATGATGAGCTCGTTGGTGAGCGCCGGAATCGCGTTTTTAATGCCCTGGGGGAACACGACCTTGCGCATAGCCTGCCACTGCGAAAGCCCCAGCGAGCGCGCTGCCTCGGCCTGGCCGGGATCGATGGACTCGATGCCGCCGCGCAGGACCTCCATCATGTAGGCGGTGGAGTTGAGCGAGATGGTGACGAGGCCGGCGGTGAAGGTACTCCAAATCTGGTTGGCCTGGGCGGTCTCGAAGCCCATGCCGCGCAAAACGGTGAAGCCCGCGTAATAGATGAGCAGGCCCTGGACCATCATGGGCGTGCCGCGCACGATGGTGGAGTAGACGGTCGCAAAGCCGCGGCCGATGCTCTTAAAGAAGCGCACCAGGTCGTTGTCTACGCGGTCGAAGGTCTGAATACGCAGGAACACAAAGAGCAGCGCCAGGAAGAATGCGATGACGGTGCCGAAGGTGGCAAGCGCGATGGTGATCTCGATGCCACGGATGAAGAAGTCGCCGCTCTTGTAGGTCATGTAGACCAAGCTCGACAAAAAGTCGCTGGGGTTGGAATCCGAGACAATGCTCACCTGCACCAGGTCGACAAACGACATGACGCAGCGGTCGATAAAGAAGATCGCCGCGATGGCAACCACGACATAGCTGCCCAGGCGCGCGCCGCGACGGAAACGCTCGGATGCAAACGGCGACGTTTCGCGATAGTCGCTCCAGTGCATAACCTTGGTGACGAGCGCTGCCGCCGACACGACGATCCAGGCCCAAAGAATCGCCCAAAGGCAATCCTGGAAGATGCCGGTGGGCGCCAAAAAGCTCAGCGGCGTGGGGTTGCGCTGGCTAAATGCCAAGCCGAGCGCCGCGATAACGCTCGTGCCCAGGTACACATAACGGTGGTCGGCCTTGATAAAGGAGGCCAGACGATTGATGCCTTTCATGCTGCCTCCCTATGCCGGCTGACGGTCGAGGCACGCGTCCCACATCTGGTCGCGCTCCTCCTGGCTGATGCCCTTGAGTGTCTTGTCGATGAGCTTAAGCAGTTTGTCCGATCCCTTGCGGCAACCGACATTCGCCGTGACCTCCTGCTTAAAGCCCTCGCCCTCGGCAAAGTGGATGGGGACGATACCGGGATTTTGGGCCATATAGCCCTTTTCGTTCTCAGTGTTGTAGGTCACGGCGTCGCACGTGCCCTGCAGCAGATTCGAGAACACCGTGGGGACCGAATCGACCGGGTTCTTGTGCACAACGCCCGGAATCTCGTCGATGACGGTATCGAGCATGGTGTCCTTTTGGCCGAGCACCGTGGCACCGCTGAAGTCGCTGAGCTTGGTGGCGTTTTGGTAGGGCGAGCCCTCTTTTACGAACAGGCCAAAGTAGCCAATGAAGTACGGGTCGGAAAAGCCGACGGACTCCTCGCGCTCGGGCGTGGCGCTCATGCCGGCGATGATGAGGTCAATCTGGCCGTTGTTGAGCGAGTCGATAAGGCCCGAGAAGCTCTGCTTGACGGCAACGGGCTCGCCGCCGAGAGCCTTGCAGACGATCTTGGCGATCTGCACGTCGTAGCCATCGGCGTAGGCTCCCTGCACGTTATCGATGGGGATCGTGAACTCGCTGGCCTCGGAAACCTGCCAGTTGTACGGGGCGTAGGCCGCCTCCATGCCAATGCGGATCTTATCCTTGCCGATCACAGAATCGGACAGGTCGTCGCGACCGCCGCCCGTCGTGGACTGAACTACTTCCAGCGTGGAGGGACGCTGGCAGCCGGCAAGTGCGCCGGCGACGACAGAAGCGCTCGCAGCGAGAGCGCTACCCAAAAAGATGCGACGGCTGCATACCGGCTGTGGATGCGCGTCGCGTTGATGGGGAGAATGCATAATCTGCCTTCCCTGTTGAATCGTATGCTGACGACTTAACAGGATATACGCCAGCGACCAGCAGCGCAGCACAAGCTCGAAAAATTAATAGACACACGGTAGTCATTGGGAGCGTCGATGTTTTGGCAATGCCAGCGGGCGCCACCCAGAGCGAACAAGTTAGCATGAAAAAGGCAAGGCATAGACCTTCTG
>USCJ01000288.1 GCA_900553215.1 uncultured Collinsella sp. | reverse complement strand
ACCCTTGCTGTTACTCTGCTTTGCCCACAGAGTTGAGGTTGGTCATGCGGATCTTAACCAGCTCGGTGATCTCACGCATGCCCTCCTTGGCCGGCTTCTTAGGATCGAAGCAGGCAGGGTTCTCGGCCATGTAGGCCATGAAGCCCTTGGTGTAGGCCTGACGCAGCTCGGTGGCGTAGTTGACCTTGCAGATGCCGTTCTTCACAGCCTCGGCAACCTGCTCATCGGGCACACCGGAAGTGCCGTGCAGAACCAGCGGCACGTCGACGGCGTCGCGGATGGCCTTGACCACCGACTGCTCGATGTGCGGATCGCTCGTGTACACGCCGTGGCTGGTACCAACGCCAATGGCCAGCGAGGTGCAGCCCGTGCGCTCGACGAACTCCTTGGCCTCGGCAGGATCGGTGTAGGGGCTCTCGCCCTCAACCGCGGGGCCGTCGTCCTCCTTGCCGCCAACCTTGCCGAGCTCGGCCTCGACGGGCACGCCCATGGCACGGCCAGCATCGGCGACGGACTTGGTCAGAGCGATGTTGTCCTCGAAGGACTCGTGCGAACCGTCGATCATGACGGAGGTGTAGCCCGTGCGGAAAGCCTGCATGCATCGGTCATAGCCATCGCCGTGATCGAGGTGCAGGACAACGGGCACGGAAGCGCGCTCGGCGGCAGCCTTGACCATGCCGTAGAAGTAGTCCAGACCAGCGGTCTTGATGGTGCCCGGGGTGGTCTGCATGATGACGGGGGACTTGGTCTCCTCGGCAGCGGCCAGAACGGCCATAACAAACTCGAGGTTCTCGACGTTGAACGCGCCGACGGCGTAGTGGCCGGCCTGAGCGTCCTTGAGCATCTTTTCGGTGGTAACAAGTGCCATGAGCGTTTGCTCCTCTCCCTCGCCCGCATCTGGACATCGGGCGTACGTGTCCGCAAGGCGTTTTACCTTGCGTTTTGCTGTGCTCATTGTATGAAAATCGCATCTGTCGCATGTACGAGATATCGCCGGCACGCAGGCCAAAACGCTCGTTTTTGAAAAGCAAACGGAAGGGATTCAGGCTAAATTTCCCTATCCGACATTACCGTTTTCAAGCGAATCATCTTTCTTTTATAGAAAAGATAAGTAATCGAAAGGCGTTTACTTGCTCAAAAAGAAAATGAACGAAAATAGACTCAACACAATTCCTGCAAATTTAGGCTGAGGATGGAGCAGCTATGGCCCACGCAACAACCCGAGCTTTCGCCGATGAGCGACGCGCCGCCATCATGGAGATGCTTGAACATAACGCCTCGGTGCAAGTAGCAGAAATCGCCCAGACCTTTGGCGTGTCCTCCGTTACCGCCCGCGCCGACCTAGACGCGCTCGCCGAGTCCGGCAAGCTGCGCCGCACGCATGGTGGCGCCGTGTCGCTCCACAAACGCTTAACCGTCTCCACGCAGGATCGCCGCATCAACGTCAACGTTGCCGCCAAGCAAGCCATTGCCCAAAGCGCTATCAGGCTTGTTAACGACGGCGACACGGTGCTTGTCGACTCCGGCACCACGGCACTCGAGTTCGTTCGGCTCCTCGACCAGCGCGATGGCATCACCGTCATCACGGCCGACATTACCATTGCCGATTACATCGACGAGAGCATGCCCTCAGTCGATGTCGTCATGCTGGGCGGGGCACTGCGCAAAGGCCATCGCTATCTGTACGGCCCACTTACCATGCAGGCGCTCCAAATGGTCCACGCCGATCTTGCCGTCATGTGCCCTGGCGCTTTCGTTCCCGGCTGCGGCTTTACCACCGACTTTCCCCAGATGGCCGAGACCAAAGCGGCTATGGTCGGTGCTGCTCGTCAAAGTGTCGCCCTCATGGACGCCAGTAAGGTCAACGGACGTGGCATGTACCGCTTTGCCGAGCTGACCGACGTCAACGCCATCGTGATGGACCGTGACCCCGATCACGCCGTCGCCACCTCAATCGCCGAGATCGCCGACGACGCCCGCCCAAATTTCCTCATCGCCGGCGCTTAAACAAAAACCACCACAAAGGTTCACCGTCCCCTTTGTGGTGGTTTGAGCGTTAAACGTGAACGTATCGCTACTTGGAAAGCTCGTCAGCGAGGGCCTCGATCTGAGCGCGCGAGGCGTCGTTGAGCGAACCCAGGACGGTCACCTTGTTCTGCGTCAGGGTGATGTCCTTCATACCCTCGAGCTCCTTGGTCATAATCTTGGCAGCTGCGGGCGCCCAGGAGCCGCCCTCGACGAG
>USCJ01000287.1 GCA_900553215.1 uncultured Collinsella sp. | reverse complement strand
GGCAGCGTGTGGCCGCTCACGACCAACGACTTCCCCACCGTCGACCCGACGGACCCCTATACGCTCACGTCTCAGGAGCAGCACATCATCGACAAGCTCGTGTCCGAGTTTGTCACCGCCGATCACCTGCATCGCCATATCGATTTCCTCTATTCCCACGGCTCGATGTACAAGGTCGCCAACGGCAACCTGCTGTTCCATGGCTGCGCGCCGCTCAACGAAGACGGCACCTTTAGCAGCATGAACTGCCTGGGCACCTGGCACGCTGGCCGCGATTATCTCGATTTTTGCGACCACATCGCCCGCCGCGCCTGGCGCGTGGGCGACCGCGACGCTCTCGACTGGATGTGGTACCTGTGGATTGGCTTTAACTCACCCGCCAGCGGACGCCTGGTGCGCACCTTTGAGCGCGCCTATATCGCCGATAAGAGCACCTGGGTCGAGCCGATGGACCCGTACTTTACGCTTACCAAGTCGCCCTCGGTCTGCGATGACATCATGCGCGAGTTTGGCGTCGCGCCCATGGCATGCTCACCGACCGGTCACATCATCAACGGCCACACGCCCGTTAAAACCACCAAGGGCGAGCAGCCCATCCGCGCCGAGGGCAAGCTGCTGGTCATCGATGGCGGCTTCTGCCGCGCTTACCATCCCAAGACGGGTATCGCCGGCTATACGCTCATCTCGAGCTCGCGCGGCTGCCGCCTCAAGTCGCACCGGGCCTTTACGACGGTTGCCGAGGCACTCACGCGCAACGTGGACATCGAAAGCGAGACCAACCGTTTTGACCAAGCAGACCGTCGCCGCATGGTGAGCGACACCGATACTGGCGCCAAGATTCGCAGCCAGATCCAGGATCTGCGCCAGCTGCTCGATGCATATAGAAACGGTGCTATCGAGGAGCGCGTCTAGCCCCACCCGCGGGGATTGGCTAAACTTGCTGAGTTTGTCATCCCCACGGCGTCCCGGCGCCACCCTAAGGCAGGTACCATGCAAAAGCTCCTTGCGCAGATCATGAAATTTGGCGTCGTCGGTGTCATTGCCACGGTTATCGACTTTGGCATTATGAATCTGCTCCACTACGGTCTGGGCCTTAACATCCTAATCGCCAACACCAGCGGCTTTATCATCTCACTCATCTTTAACTACCTCGCAAGCATGAAATACGTGTTTGCGCACAAGGAAGGCATAAGCCGCCGCCGCGAGTTCATTATCTTTGTCGTGCTGTCCGTGATCGGCCTGGCACTCAACGACGGTATCGTGTTGACACTCAACGCCGGCCTGGGACTCGAGGCCAATATCGCCAAGATCTGCGCCACCGCGCTTGTCATGGTCTACAACTTTGTGACCCGAAAGATCTTCCTGGAAGGCGACGAGACCAAGTAACTCGCAACCTTACAGCTTTACGATGCCCACGGATGACGCGCGTCGAGCGCTGTGTTGTTCGTGGGTTTTGCTCGTTTACGGGCAAATTTTCAACGTTTGCGGATTAGCTCTTGAAAATTTGGCGAGTTCGTATAGTTCTTGGCAAAGACCTTACGTTTCCCTTGCAAAAGCTCTAAAGTATCCTCTGCTCGATTTATCAACGCATTGGATGTGATTACGTGCGCAAGGCACTGGCACAACCTCATACCAAGCAGTTCCTCAAGTTCGCTGTCGTGGGCCTTATCTCCTTTGGCATCGACTGGGGTATGCTCATTGCGCTCGTCGAGCTGTTTCACCTCGACTTTTTGATGAGCACCACGGTCTCGTTCATCACGTCCGTCGTGGTCAACTACTGGCTCAGCATGAAGTACGTGTTCGACCATCGCGAGGGCATGAGCCGCAAGCGCGAGTTCACGATCTTCACTATCCTGTCGGTGATCGGCCTGGGCCTCAACGACCTGTACATGTTTGTGGGCGTCACGTTTTTGAGCATCGGCTACCAGGCCATGAAGGCCATCGCCACGTTCCTCGTCACCTGGTACAACTACTTCAGCCGCCGCTTCTTTCTCGAGGGCGCACGGTCGTAGTCGATTCGCTATTTGCTTGAATGTATAACCGGTTGGAATTCCCATTCCAACCGGTTTTTTGTTTGCCGAGAGACCCGGCGACCCAATCCCATTCGCATGAAAAACGGGCGGCCCGGATGTTTGTCCGAACCGCCCGTCTGGCACGCTATGTCGAGGCCTCTAGCCTGTAACGTAATACCAGACCACGTTGTCGCCATTGGAGAGAACGTAGTTACTGCAGGCCGTCATGGGCGTTGT
>USCJ01000286.1 GCA_900553215.1 uncultured Collinsella sp. | reverse complement strand
CTGCGCCCACGACGAGCGCTCTGGCTCCGTTCATGTTCCTGGTGATGTCCATGGTCGTTCCTTTCTATTCGCCGCGGGCCGTCCCCGCGATGATTGGACGAATGCTGGTGAATTGCGTGCGGTGCCGCGTCGGCCGAAAAAGCTAGTTCTCGGTTTGCTCAACCCGTACCTTGACACGTGTCGGATTGCCGTGGCTGTCGAGGGTCTTGGCATCGAGTGCCTGGATCTCGATGTACGCCTCGCCTTCTTTGATGTCGCCGGCGGGGCACGTCTCGATTGTCTTGCCGGTCTCGACCACACCGGATTCGTACATGGTCTCGTCGTTTTGGATGACGCGGAATCGCTGGGGAAATTTATTGTCTTGGACGTTTTGCACGTTGACGCGCAGCTTGCCGTCCTCCTGTAGCTGAGCGACCGGCGCGACCGAAATCGTCATCATGTTGTCGCGGACGATGGCATCGAGCTCATCTTGGATTTCTTGGCGCGATTTACCCTCTGCCGTCGTGACTGAGGCGCCCGCTTCGGGCACGGGCTGCGACTGCCAGGCGTATAGCCCTACGGGCGCAGACGATAGCCAGGCAGACAACGACGAGTTTCTTGCGACGCCCCAGTCCTGCGAGGCGGGGCGGCTTCTTCGCACTCATGCGGCGTCCTTGGTGGTGTAGACACGTGCGAACGTGGACGGGTCCGCTCCAAAGAGCATGTGAAGCATCAGGCGGCGCGAGTAGATGAGCTCGTCAAAGTCGTGAGGGAGCT
This sequence comes from uncultured Collinsella sp., assembly GCA_900553215.1. Classification (GTDB taxonomy): domain Bacteria; phylum Actinomycetota; class Coriobacteriia; order Coriobacteriales; family Coriobacteriaceae; genus Collinsella. Next base: position 1,545 of record USCJ01000286.1, on the reverse strand, counting down.
CGATGTCGTGGATACGCGCGATGTGGTGGGCGAGCGCCGAGAACGACTCGGGGTCGCAGATAACATCGGTGGTGACGTGGTAGACCGCCGTATCGGGGAACGCCTCTTCGTCGAAAGGCAGGAGATAGGGATCGTCGTCGACCTCGATGGCGACGCCGTACTGGGGCCAGTAATATGCCATGGGAACCTCCCTGCTTCTGGGACCAAAACTTCTATCGGTTTTGGCTGTCGACGCCGACCGTATCAGCCGCTACTTGACCAATTTCTGACCAAATGCTTGACGGATTGACATCTCCGCAGGTAAAAGGCAGTAAAAATTACTTCAACTTTTTTCGAGTGACATTTACGCGATCGGCGACGGCGGGGCGATATGTGTCAAAAGCATCGTCTGCCGAGGAAATCTTGCCGCTCGCCGAATTGCACGAACGTAAAAATCGCCAATTATGGAGACGGTCTCGAACACGTCGACGAAACGATGCGGTAACATCTCCCTGCAAACACTGTAGTTAGCTAAAGGGGGAGTTCGCGTGTCTGCAACCATTAAACCCTTCACCGATGAGTTCGAAGAGTATGGCCGCGATGAATCTCGTGCATCGGGCGAAGCATCGAGCATCTCGTTTCCGACAACGGAAGACGAGGTCCGTGCCATTTTGGAAACGCTCCATGCCGAGCGTGTCCCGGTAACGGTTCAGGGCGCCCGAACCGGCCTTGCCGCCGGTGCCGTGCCCCACGGTGGGCATATCCTCAATACTTCCCGTATGAATCGCTACTTGGGCCTTCGCCGCGATGAACAAGACCAATTTCTGCTGCGCGCGGAGCCGGGCGTTGTGCTCTCGGAGCTGCGTAAGCAGCTGAGCAAGAAGGTACTGCCGACCGCTGGTTGGGACCAGGCATCGCTTGAGGCCTACGAGGAGTTCCAAGAGTCCCCCGAGCAGTTCTTTCCCACCGATCCCACCGAGGCATCTGCCTGTCTGGGCGGCATGGCGGCATGCAACGCCTCCGGCGCCCGCAGCTACGCTTACGGTCCCATGCGCCCGCATATCACGGGACTCCACGTCGCGCTGGCTGATGGCGATTTGCTTGAGCTTCAGCGCGGCGAGGCTTTTGCCCAGGACCGCCACCTGTCGCTCGTGACGGCAGCGGGCCGTACGCTCGAACTCGATCTTCCCGGCTATACCATGCCCGAGACAAAAAATGCCTCAGGCTATTTCGTTGCGGACGATATGGACGCCATCGACCTCTTTATCGGCGCGTGCGGCACGCTCGGCGTTGTCACCGAGCTCGAGATCGCCCTGCAGGCGGCACCTTCGGTCGTATGGGGTGTGAGTTGCTTTTTCGATAGCGAGGACAAGGCGGTGTCCTTTACCGATTCCGTGCGCCCTGTCCTGTCCCATGCGGCTGCCATCGAGTACTTCGATGCTGGCGCCCTGGATATTCTACGTCGCCAGCGCGAGCAGTCGACGGCGTTTGCCTCGCTGCCGGCGCTCGACGACGAGGCAAAGGTCTGTGTCTACGTGGAGCTTGACTGCGACGACGAGGCGCAGG
>USCJ01000285.1 GCA_900553215.1 uncultured Collinsella sp. | reverse complement strand
GCGGGCACATCGATGGGAGCTTGGTCGTTTGCCGCGGCAGGCGTGTCGAAGGAGCTGGTGCCGACGAAGGCGTCGACGCGCTCGTTTAGATCGTTGAGGGTATCCATGGAGGCTCGATTCTATGTGATGACGGCCGGCAGGGTACCGGCAGCGTTGTGCTTGCTAAATCGTTTGACGAGTTGATTTTTCCCCGCCGCGCCATCCGTTAGAGCGACGGGCCGGCGAACGTGAAGGAGCTGTGGTGGCGGGTATTGAGGTGCTATCTTGAATGTCCCGTTTAAAAGAGAGGTGACGCGGTATGGAATTGACAGCAATGTTTAGCTCGATTGGCCTGTGCGTGGGCGCAATCGTTGCCGCCGCGGTCATCTACTTTGTGGTCACGGCCATTAAGGGCAAAAGGGCCGAACGCAAGGAGCGCGCGACGCTTAAACAGCATCGCGACCAGCAGAGCAAACGCGCACGGAGATAGCTTGTTGAGTTTTGGATCCGTGCGCTAGCTGCGTTTTCGGATCAGGGCAATGTAGAAGCCCTCAAAGTCGCGGCTAGGCGGAATGGTGAGCGTGCCGGACAGGCCGTTGGCGATGGCCGATACCTGACCCGCGGCAATGGCCTCGGTCAGGGCGTTGGACTCGATGCGCGGCTCCTCGCCAGCTTCCTGGGCGCGGCGTGCCTCACTTTCGCTTGGCGTGCCGTCGAGGGGGATGAGCTCGCAGTCCATATGCTTGTCGAGGGCCTCTTGCAGGGCGTCCTCGTTTTCCTGCGGCAAGATCGAACAAGTCGAATAGACGAGCGTGCCGCCCGGTTTGAGGGCTCCCATGGCGCGGTCCAGAAGCGCACGCTGCGAGCGGGCGCATTTGACGAGCAGCTGCTCGGTCAGGCCGCGCAGGCTTTTCTCGTTGCCGCTGATAACGGTGCCCGTGCCGGTGCAGGGAGCGTCGAGCAGGATGCGGTCAAAGCGGAAGAACTCGTCGAGCTCGCGTGCGTCGGTGCGCATGACGGGCACGTTTTTTGCGCCTTGGCGGTGGAGGTTGGCTTCGAGCTTCTCGGCGCGGGGAATGCTCATCTCGCAGGCGGTAAGGTGCGCCTGCCCCTGCGTGAGGGCGGCGATCTGCGTCGTCTTGCCGCCAGGGGCTGCGCACATGTCCAGGATGTCCTCGCCTGCCTGTGCGCCCAGGACCAGCGGCGGCATCATGGACGACAAGCTCTGCAGGTAGATCTTGCCGTCGCGGTAGATGTCGAGGTCCCACAGATCGGAAACCTGGGCCTCGGGCAGGATAAAGGCGTCTGGGTACCAGGCGACGGGGTTGTGGGCGATGCCGGCGGCATCGAGCGCCGCAGCGATGTCCTCGGCGGTCGCCCTGAGCGTGTTGGCGCGCAGTGTGACCGGGCGTGTGGCCGCGGCGCCGAAGCCCTCGATCATGAGCTCGGCATCGGCGGGCGCATAGGCGCCGGCGACCGTGTCGACCATAAAGCGTGGCAGGTCGGCAGCGCAGGGAAGGGCGGCAAGCTGGTCGGAAAGCTCAGTAGCAGCAAACTGCCTAAGCTTGAGCTCGGGCTTAACCGGCTTTTTTTGCTTACGACGACGCGGCTTGGACATCCGTCTTTCCTTCCCATCCCAAATTGACTACTTTCCGGACACGCCGCTGCTGGCGTGCTTTAGTACTGGCTCTCGTGCTTGCTAAAGAAGTCGAAGCGCGGGGGCAGCGGCTTCACGCGGTGCTCGCCGGGCTTCTCGCCCAGGATCTCCACGAACTCGTCCGTGGAGGCAAAGATGCTGTCCCAGCTAAAGAAGGCGACCGGGTCAACGTCGAAGTACTCGCAGATGAGCTCGCAGCCGGCCGGGACGATACCGTGCATCAGGACGGTCGCCACGCGCAGCTCGGTAAAGGCGTCGACGAGGGCCTGCGTCATTGCGGCGTTTGCCTCGTTACCCTCGAGCTTGTTGGCGGCCTTGGAGGCATCGCTCCAGCGCTTGTTGGCGGCGCGCAGGTAGTCGTCGCACACGGCAAGCGCGCGGTGCGTCTCGAACTTGTACATGGCCTGCTCAAAGGCGAGGGCTGCCTGCTCGGCGGCCTCGACCACGGTGTCAGAAGCTGCACCGGCGGGGATGCAGCCGTTGCGGTAGGGGCTCTCGTCGCCCTCCTTGACGGCGACGCCGTAGAAGCAGCTGCGGGCCAGACGGTTGAACACGCCGGTCAAAAGGGCGCTCTCCTTAAGGGCCGGATCGATGACGCGCTTGTCGTCGCAGGCGCGCACCTCGTTGCCGTCCTTGTCCTTGCCAGTCACACGCGTGTCGTATGCCTTGGGGCTAAAGCTCACTGGCTTCTCGGACAGGCC
>USCJ01000284.1 GCA_900553215.1 uncultured Collinsella sp. | reverse complement strand
GGGGTTTGTCCCGGCGGCGCGTTTGGCGCTTCGCGCCTCGCGTCTTATCGATCGGGATTGAGGTGCATGTGGCGCTTCTCGACTTACGACTGTAGCGGCCGCGGTTCCGTTTGGGATCGTGGCCGTTTTGTTGTGGGTCAAATATGAACGTTGTGTTAATGAGTCGGTGGACGGTGGTGTTTTTCGGTGAGCGGCGTATCCTTCCAACGGTTTATCTAGTGTGTCAGTTGAAAGGAAGAGGGCGCTCGTCATTGTTTGAATGTGAACTGCCGTTTGACCACAAGACGTTGCATCTGGAGCTCGAGGATAAGAACTTCGCGGGTGTGATGGAAGGTCATCAAAACGAGTTTAAGACCACGAAATCGCAGGAAGAGCTAGTAGAGGAGTCGCTTGCCAACCCTTATGGCTCGCCTTCGCTCGAGGAGCTTTGTGCTGGCAAGAAGGATATTGTCATCATTAGCTCCGATCATACGCGTCCCGTTCCCTCGCGTGTGACGATGCCTATTCTGCTGCATCACATCCACTCCGCTGCGCCTGAGGCGCGCGTTCGCATTCTGGTTGCTACGGGTATGCACCGTCCGTCGACGCACGAGGAGCTCGTCAACAAGTATGGCGAGGAGATCGTTGCCAACGAGGAAATCGTTATGCACGTCGCGACTGACGACAGCATGATGAAAAAGATCGGCACCCTGCCTTCTGGTGGCGAGTGCATCATCAACAAGATTGCTGCCGATTGCGATCTGCTGCTTGCCGAGGGCTTCATTGAGCCGCACTTCTTTGCCGGTTTCTCTGGCAGCCGCAAGTCCGTCCTGCCTGGCATCGCCAGCTACAAGACCATCATGTACAACCACAACGGCCAGTTTGTGAACGATTCCCATTCGCGCGCCGGCAACCTGTGCCACAACCACGTGAGCGAGGACATGTTTGCCGCCGCTGAGATGGCCCACCTTGCCTTTGTGCTCAACGTGGTGCTCAACGGCAAGCACGAGGTCATTGGCTCCTTTGCCGGCGACATCCACAAGGCGCACGAGGCTGGCTGCGAGTTCGTGAAGAGCCTTGCCGGCGTTGAGCCCGTCGAGTGCGAGATCGCCATCACCACCAACGGCGGCTACCCGCTCGACCAGAATATCTACCAGGCCGTGAAGGGCATGTGCGCTGCCGAGGCCACGCTTCCCGAGGGTGGCGTGATTATCGATGTCGCTGGTTGTGCCGACGGTCACGGCGGCGAGGGCTTCTATCACAACATCGCCGACAACGATCCGGCGGAGTTTGAGCGCGCCTGCATCGATCGTCCCAAGGACGAGACCCTGCCCGACCAGTGGACGAGCCAGATTTTCGCTCGCATCCTGGCACATCACCCCGTGATCATGGTTACCGACCTGTGCGATCACCAGATGCTCAAGGATACGCACATGACGCCGGTCAACACCCTCGAGGAGGCGCTCAAGCTCGCCTTTGAGATGAAGGGTGCCGACGCCAAGGTCGCCGTCATCCCCGATGGCCTGGGTGTTGTCGTCGCACAGCACTAGTGCGCGGCTTAAACGAATCGTTTGTAACCGATAAGAAAGATAAGGTTTTATGCTTACCAAACTCCTCTGCGAATTCGGCGCGACGGCCCTCATGATCGTCTTTGGCGTGGGCGTGCACTGCGATACCGTGCTCAAAGGCACCAAGTATCAGGGCTCCGGTCACATGTTTGCCATCACCACTTGGTCTTTTGGCATCTCGGTCTGCCTGTTTGTCTTTGGCGGCGCCGTGTGCATGAACCCGGCTATGGTGCTTGCCCAGTGCATCGTCGGCTTGGTGCCGTGGGGCAACTGCATCCCCTTTATGCTTGCCGATATGCTCGGCGGCTTTGTGGGTGCCGTAATCGCTTGGTTTATGTATGCCGATGAGTTCAAGGCTTCCGAGGGCGTCGTCGACCCCATTGCCCAGCGCAACATTTTCTCAACCAACCCCACCACCGAGGGTACCAACTATGCCCGTAACTTCTTCTGCGAGGCTATCTGCACCTTTGTGTTCATCAGCGCCATCCTTGCTGCCGCTAGCCGCGCCGGCGAGAACGTTCTGATGCTCGCCATCTGCGTCGGTCTGATTGTTTGGGCTGTTGGCATGGGCATGGGCGGCATCACCGGCTTCGCCATGAACCAGGCACGTGACCTTGGTCCTCGCATGGCCTATCAGGTGCTGCCGATTAAGAACAAGGCTGACAACAACTGGAAGTACGGCCTGCTCGTTCCTGGCATCGCTCCGTTTGTCGGTGCCGCTCTGGCCGCGCTGTTTGTGCATGGTTTCTTGGGCATGTTCTAGTTCAAGGCTACATAGTTGTCCGCTGGCCGCATGGGGTAACTTCC
>USCJ01000283.1 GCA_900553215.1 uncultured Collinsella sp. | reverse complement strand
TCACGGCTCGTGGATGACATGTGCAGAAACTCTGGTCGGAGCCAAAATACCTGTTGACTCGTACGGCGAGCGGGGTAATATGGACGGGTTACTTGCAGAGCCCCGTGAATCTCTGTAACAACACGTACTGTACATGGAGGAGTCTAAGTGATTTCGAAATCGACTCACTACGCCAAGCAGGGCGAGGTCCAGCGCAACTGGGTTCTCGTCGACGCCGATGGTGCTGTCCTGGGCCGTCTTGCCACCCAGATCGCAATGATCCTGCGCGGTAAGAACAAGCCTCAGTTCACGCCCAACAGCGACTGCGGCGACTTCGTTGTCGTCATCAACGCCGATAAGGTCCAGCTTACCGGTAACAAGGCCGACACGAAGACCTATTATCGCCACAGCGGCTACAACGGCGGCCTCAAGGCTGAGAGCTTCCGCCAGGCTATGGAGAAGCACCCGGAGAAGGTCATCGAGCGCGCCGTTCGCGGTATGCTGCCCAAGACCACCCTCGGCCGTGCCCAGATGACCAAGCTTAAGGTCTACGCTGGTGCCGAGCATCCGCACGCTGCCCAGAACCCCACGAAGATTGAGCTGGAGGCTTAAAGATGGCTGAGAACACCGTTGTCTACCAGGGTACCGGTCGTCGTAAGAACGCCGTCGCCCGCGTCCGTCTCGTCCCCGGCACCGGCAAGGTGACCATCAACAAGCGTGACGCCGAGCAGTATTTCGGCCGTCATCAGCTCGTTGAGAACGCCCTTGCTCCCTTCAAGGTGACCGACACCGCCGGTCAGTTCGACGTTATCGCTCTGTGCGATGGCGGCGGCATCTCCGGTCAGTCCGGCGCTCTGCGCCTGGGCATCGCTCGCGCTCTTCTGAACGCTGGCGACTACCGTGCTGACCTCAAGAAGGCCGGTTTCCTTACGCGCGATGCTCGCGTGGTCGAGCGCAAGAAGTACGGCCTCAAGAAGGCCCGCCGCGCTCCCCAGTTCTCCAAGCGCTAAGGTTTTATCTCCTTTCGAGATACAATGTACAAGCGGGGCCTGCCGATTCCTCGGCGGGTCCCGCTTTTCTTTTTCGACTAGCGTGGGCGGTTGCATATCGCCTGCTAGGGAAGGAGCGATCCTATGCCCCAGAACATCTTCGGTACCGACGGCGTCCGTGGCGTCGCCAATGCCGACCTCTCGTGCGACCTTGCGTTTCGCCTGGGCCGCGCGGCGACCAAGTTTCTTGGTCCGGATATCTGCGTCGGCCGCGACACGCGTCTTTCGGGCACCATGCTCGAGAGCGCTCTGACCGCCGGCATCATGGCCGAGGGCGGCCGTCCGCACTGCTGCGGCGTCATCCCCACGCCTGCCGTGGCGCTGCTCACCGTCCAGAACGAGCTCGACGGCGGCATCGTCATCTCTGCTTCGCACAATCCGCCGGAGTTCAACGGCATCAAGTTCTTTAGCCGCAAGGGCATGAAGCTTCCCGACGCGGTTGAGGAAGAGATCAGCGCCTGGGTCATGTCCGAGGAGGCCATGGCTGCCGACACGTTGCCGACCGGCGCCGGCGTGGGCCACATTATCAAGATGAAGGACGCTCGCAAGGCATATGTCGATCATGCCATCGATACGCTCGACGGCCTGAGGCTCGATGGCCTAGTCGTTGCCGTCGACTGCGGCCACGGCGCTTCTTGCCAGACTACGCCCGCCGCGCTGCAGCGCCTGGGCGCCACGGTGCACGCTATCAACACCGATTACTGCGGCACTGACATTAACGTTGAGTGCGGCTCCACTCACCTTGAGCCCCTGCGCGAGCTCGTGCTGCGCACCCACGCCGATATCGGCCTGGCCCACGACGGCGACGCCGATCGCGTGCTGTTCGTGGACAGCGAGGGCAATGAGATCGACGGTGACTACATCCTGGCTATCTGCGGTTCTGACCTCGCCGCCCGCGGCAAGCTCGCCAACTCCGAGATCGTCTCGACCGTCATGTGCAACTTGGGCTTCTCCATCGCTATGAAGGAGCAGGGCTTCGAGATGGTTCAGACCGCCGTGGGCGACCGCTACGTTCTGGAGCGTATGCTCGCGGATGGCGCCGTCATCGGCGGCGAGCAGTCCGGCCACATCATCTTCCTGGAGCACAACACCACCGGTGACGGCCTGGTGACGGCTCTGCAGCTGCTGGCCGTGCTCAAGCGCACCGGTCGTACCCTCACCGATCTTGCCGGCATCATGAAGAAGTACCCGCAGGTACTCGTCAACGTGCATTCCGACAACAAGGCTGGTCTGGACGATTGCCAGCCCATCTGGGATGCCGTCGCTGCTGCCGAGAAGGAACTTGACGGCCGCGGTCGCATTCTGGTGCGTCCGAGCGGTACCGAGCCGCTGGTCCGCG
>USCJ01000282.1 GCA_900553215.1 uncultured Collinsella sp. | reverse complement strand
TCGTCGCGACGCGCGAGCTCGCAAACCGCCTGCGCGCCAACGCCGAGCTGTGTGCTCTCGGGCAATTCCTGCAGCACGGCGTCATCGCCATGAGCGACATCGGCAACGGCAACCGCCGGAACCGAGAACTCGCGGGCAGCGGCAACGAGCTCCGAGGTGCTGGAATTAACGGACAGCGCCGTCACCTGCAGGCGATCGGCATGCTGGCGGCACACATCGAGCGCCTGGGTGCCGATAGAGCCCGTACAACCCAGGATGGCAACGCGAAGGCGTCCATCGGGGCCATACGTCGTCTGGAAGGACATTACAGCACGCCTCCAATCATCAGCAACAGCTGTGCGGTGATGCAACCGAAGATAAGCGAATCGCTACGATCGAGCATTCCGCCGTGGCCCGGGATAAGGTTGCCGGAATCCTTGACGCCCACACCGCGCTTGATGCGCGACTCGATAAGGTCGCCGATAACGCCCAGAATGGACACGACCACGCCGCACAGCAGCGCATAGGGCAGGCTGAGCTTGTAGAAGTGCGTCGCCCACAGGATGAGCCAAATCAAAACCGAGCCCAAGATGCCGCCGGCAAACCCCTCCCAGCTCTTTTTGGGGGAGATCTTGGGAACCATCTTGTGCTTGCCGATACGGCTGCCCACGATGTAGGCAAACGAATCGGAGACCCAAAGGGACGCGCAAACGCCCACTGAAAGCAGGGCGCCGGCAAAACCGGGCACGGCATCGCGCAGCAACACGATAGCCGACAGCATAAAGCCAGTGTAGATGGGACCCATGAGCGTCACGGCCACATCAGAGATGCGGGTACGCGGCGACCAGACATACCAAATGCCCACAGCGAGCATCAAGGCAAAAAGCAGGGCATTCAGCAACATCGAATCGCCCAACGCCGACAGCGGAAAGAGTACGGCGGCAGCGATACCCATGCGCTCGTTAGCCATCTTGCCATCGAGCCTTGTCATACGGAAAAACTCATAGCAGCACAGACCGCTCATGACAGAAACAAAGATGGCCGTGGGCACGATACCCAAAACCAGGCACAGGATAAAGACAACGGCGTAGACGATACCGGCGGCGGCACGGGGAATAAAGCCCGCCAACCACGAACCGGTGCCGCTCTTCGCTGCAGGCGCTCCCGCAGTGGCAGCCTTTCGCGCAGGCGCCGCGGAAACTGGCGTCTTGGGAGCAGATGCCTTGGGACGATCGGACATGATTAAGCCTCCTCGGTCTTGCTCAGTCCACCAAACCTACGGTCACGGCCCTGATAGGCCAAAATGGCGTCGACAAGGCCCCAACGATCAAAGTCGGGCCAATAGGTATCGGTGACGTAGAATTCGGAATAAGCCACCTGCCACAGCAGATAGTTCGAAAGGCGCAGCTCACCAGAGGTGCGAATCACAAGTTCGGGATCGGGAAGACCGGCGGTATAGAGGTGGGAAGCCACCATGTCGTCATCAATTGCGGCAGGATCGATCTTACCGGCGGCAGCGTCGAGTGCAATCTGACGGACAGCGCGGGTAATCTCGGCACGCGCGCCGTAGTTGACGGCAAGCGCCAGCGTCATACCGGTGTGATCGGCGCACTCGGCAAGACCGCGCTCAAAAACGTCGCGAGTCTTCTTGGGCAGCGCGGAAATGTCACCCAAAAAGACTACGCGCACATTTTCGCGCTTCAGAAGCGGCAGCTCGTCGATAAACGTCTTGGCAAACAGGTGCATCAGAACGTTGACTTCGTGCTGCGGTCGATTCCAGTTTTCGGTCGAAAATGCATAGGCCGAAAGCACGTCGACGCCCAGGCGCACGCAGGCGGTAATGATCTCGCGCAGCGAGACGATACCCGCCTTGTGGCCCTCGGTGCGTGCAAGACCGCGCGACGTGGCCCAACGACCGTTGCCGTCCATGATGCACGAGATATGGTGCGGAATGTTATTGAGGTCAAGGTCGGAAAAACCGACGCCCGCAGGGGCGTCGGCAAAGTACTCGACCAGTTTATGCTCGTCGTATTGCACCTTAGATCTCCATGACCTCGGCTTCTTTTTCCTTCAGAAGCTCCTCGACCTTGGCGACATACTCATCGGTATGCTTCTGGACCTTGGCCTGCTCGCGACGTACGTCGTCCTCGGTGAGCTCCTCATCGCGCTCGAGCTTGTTGTTGAAGTCGCGACGGATGTTACGGATAGACACCTTGGCCTGCTCGGCGTACTCGCGGCACTCCTTGACGAGCTCGCGACGGCGCTCCTCAGTGGGAGCCGGGAACGGAAGACGAACGACGGTGCCATCGGAGTTGGGGGTAATACCCAGATCGGAAGCGCCGATGGCCTTGACGATAGCATTGATGAGCGCCTTATCCCACGGCTCGATGAGCCGCATGTGAGCCTCGGGGGGCTT
>USCJ01000281.1 GCA_900553215.1 uncultured Collinsella sp. | reverse complement strand
CATCCTCGCCCACCGAGATACCGGCGTGCGTGGCACCGATCTTAACGTTGAGGTGCGGGTAGCCGATGGAGTTGCGGACCTGCTCAAAGGCGCGGCCGGCAGCGAACATGGCAAAGGTGCTCGCAAAGGCAACGCGACCGGTGGTTGCGATACCGGCGGCGACGCCCATCAGGTTGCTCTCGGCGATACCCACGTCGAAGAAGCGGTCGGGGCAAGCGGCCTTAAACTTACCGGTCTGCGTGGCGGCGGCCAGGTCGGCGTCGAGGACCACAAAGTCATCGTGCTCGTTGGCGAGCTCGACGAGGGCCTCGCCGTAGCTTACACGCGTGGCGATTTTCTTGACGTCTGCCATCCTAGAGCTCCTCTCCGGCGGCCGTGAGCTCTGCCATGGCCTGCTCAAACTGTTCATCGTTGGGGGCCTTGCCGTGCCAACCAACCTGGTTCTCCATAAAGGACACGCCCTTGCCCTTTGTGGTCTCGGCGATAATGGCGGTCGGCCGCCCCTTGGTGGCGCGAGCCTCGGCAAAGGCGACGCGGATCTGGTCGAAGTCGTTGCCGTCGGCGAGCTCAACCACGTGGAACTTGAACGCGCGGAACTTGTCGGCGAGCGGCATGGGGTCGTTGACCTCCTCGACGGGACCGTCGATCTGCAGGCCGTTGTGGTCGACGATCACACAGAGGTTATCGAGCTGCTGGTTGCCGGCAAACATGGCGGCCTCCCAGACCTGGCCCTCCTCGCTCTCGCCGTCGCCTAGCAGGGCGTAGGTGCGATAGTCGTCGCCCCAGTGCTTGGCGGCAACGGCCATGCCCACGGCGGCGGAGATGCCCTGGCCGAGCGAACCGGTGGACATGTCAACGCCCGGAGTGTCGTTCATGTTGGGATGACCCTGCAGGTGGCTGCCGATGTGGCGCAGCGTCTCAAGATCCTCCTTGGGGAAGAACCCACGCTCGGCGAGCACAGCGTACAGACCAGGTGCACAGTGGCCCTTGGAAAGCACAAAGCGATCGCGGTCGGCCTTGCGGGGATGGGCCGGGTCGACGTTCATTTCCTCAAAGTACAGATAGGTCATGATGTCGGCAGCGCCGAGCGAACCGCCCGGATGGCCGGACTTGGCAGCGTGCACGCCGGTGACGATGCCCTTCCTTACCTCGTTGGCAACCTTTTTGAGCTCTTCGTCGCTCATTGTGCCTTCCTTTCATCCTCATTAGACAAAATGCGCACGGCACCGAAGGTAATCCCAACACAGCCGCAATGCACGTACGTCATTCATTATGCTGGAAACTGATGGCTTTACCAGAGTTTTTATCATTATTTGAACAATTTAGCAGGCAGAACCGCTGATGAAACGGTTTATCAATGTGAACGTCTTTTGGATGGGACGCGGTCGGCCCTACGCGCTAATGTCCTTGAATCCCTCGCCGAAAGCTTCCGTAACGTCGGCGACCGTCACAATGGCGTGAGGATCGCGCTCGCGCACGATCGTCTTGAGGGTATTGAGCTCTCGACGGTTCACGATGACCATGATCACCGGCTTCTCGGCACCCGAATACATGCCAGTCGCCTTAAACTTGGTACAACCACGACCCAGGCCATACATGATATCGGCAGCGATATCAGGGAACTTGTCCGAGATGATGAGTACCATACGGCGTTTGTTGCCACCATCGACCACGGCATCGATCACGTAGCCGCTAATGACCATCGAAAGGCCTGCATATAGTGCATTTTCGATTGAAAAGACCGGAGCCGACAGCGCGCATACGGCAACATCGATCGCCATGACGGTCGAGCCCACGGGCAGCGAGGTATTACGCGAGATGATTTGGCCAATCGTGTCCGAGCCGCCGGTGTTGGCGCCGGCGCGCAGCACCATGCCGTAACCGATGCCTGTAATAATGCCGCCCCACATGGCAGGGAGCATCAGGTCCGCATCCGCCAGAGGTGCTACAAACGGGGCGAACAGATCGGTAAAGAAGCCCAGCAGCACAAAGCCCGTCGCGGTCTGCACCACGTAGAACATGCCGCCCTCGCGCATAACGACCAGCAACAGCAAGGCGTTCATCACGATGGTCTGGATACCGACGGGAAGCGATATGCCATGCGAGGCGCCGACCGCCTGAATAATGGTGGCAAGGCCTGTGACGCCGCCGGCGGCAAGGCCGTTGGGGATCCAAAACAAGTCTGTCGCGATAGCTGCCAGGGCGCAGCCAAACATAATCTTGGGCAAGTCATGAAAGAAGTTCATCGAAAGAATGCGCTTGATGTCCAGACGATATGCCATACTGCCTCCCTCAAAAAAGCGCACCCAAACGAGTGCGCTTTGAACTTCTTGCTGTATTCGATTCTACCGATTCACCGGGCAAATACCACCCCTGCGAAGTGTTTGCATCGACCCGGA
>USCJ01000280.1 GCA_900553215.1 uncultured Collinsella sp. | reverse complement strand
AGTTCTCGATGTTGCCGATGCCGACGGTGTCGATGTGTGAGTCGATGGCGATGATCTTGTCGCCCTCGCCCATAAAGCCCATAACGTTGCCTAGGCCGTCGACCTTGACCTCGTCATAGCCAAGGCTCTCCATCTCGGCCTTGATGCAAGCGACAACCTCACCCTCCTCGCAGGACTCAGAGGGATGGGAGATCATAGCGCGCAGGAAGCGAGTCATATCAGCACGATGGGACTCAGCAGCAGCCTTGATAGCGTCGAAATCGAGTTCTTTAGCCATTGTTCATAACCTTTCAAACGAAGGGATCTACCTGTGAGGTGGCGGAGCGATACCTATTTACTCCGCCCAGTATTAGCAAGTGGGGTATTCGCCTTCCCAGACGATGCGACGGTACTGATCCGGGTCCGTGTCACCTTCCGTGGAGAAGCAGAGCACGGAGCTCGTCTTGTCCAGGCCGATGAGCTCCTTGAGCTCGGCGTACTCGGGATCGAGCATGAGAGTCTCGACCAGACCGGTGGTCACAGCGCCGGACTCGCCAGAGATGACGCGCGGGTCGCCCTTTTCGGGAGCGCCCAGAGTGCGCATGCCGCGAGCGGTGACCCAGTCGGGGCAGGACACGAACGCGGTGGTGTGGTTGCGCAGGATATCCCAGCCCAGAATGTTGGGCTCGCCGCAGCACAGACCGGCCATGATGGAGGGCATGTCGCCGTCCACGATGCGCGGATCGCCGTCGCCGGCGGCAGCGCCCTTGTACAGGCAGGCGGCAGGCGCGCACTCGACCACGACGAAGGTGGGCGGGTTATCGGGATACAGGTTGGTGAAGTAGCCCACCACGGCGCCGGCGAGCGAACCCACGCCAGCCTGGACAAACACGTGCGTCGGGCGGTTGATGGCCATCTCGCGCAGCTGCTCGGCAGCCTCGGAAGCCATGGTGCCGTAGCCCTCCATGATCCAGGACGGGATCTTCTCGTAGCCCTCCCAGGCGGTGTCCTGAACGATAACGCCGCGCTCGCAGGCGTCGGCCTCGGCGGCGGCCATGCGCACGCACTCGTCGTAGTTGACCTCTTCGATGGTCACCGTGGCGCCCTCGGCGGCGATGTTGTCAAAGCGGGGCTTGGTGGAACCCTTGGGCATGTGCACGACGGCCTTCTGGCCCAGCTTGTTGGCAGCCCATGCCACGCCGCGGCCATGGTTGCCGTCGGTGGCGGTAAAGAAGGTGGCCTGGCCAAAGTCCTTGGCAAGCTGATCGGAGGTCAGGTAATCGAAGGTGCACTCGGCAACGTCCTTGCCGGTCTCGTCGGCAATGTAGTTGGCCATGGCAAACGAACCGCCCAGGACCTTAAAAGCGTTGAGGCCAAAGCGATAGCTCTCGTCCTTAACGCACAGGTTGGAAAGGCCCAGGCGCGCAGCCTGGCCGTCCAGGCGGGCAAGCGGAGTGACGGTGTACTGGGGGAACGACTGGTGGAAGGCGCGGGCCTTCTTCACGTGGTCGAGGCTCATGATTCCCAAGTGCTTGTCATCGCTCTTGGGCATCGTGTTGCCCGCCCACTGGATCTTATCGGCCATACGGTGAACTCCTTAAGTCCTCTCTTGCCGGCCCCCGCATACGCGTTTCAGCCCGATCCCATTCACACGGCTGAACTTTTATGTGGATGCCAAACAAAAAGTTTGTTATCAATGTTCTATCACACTTTTTGATTGGATAACCTAACAAATTGTTTGTTGCCGCAATCGGTACCTTTTCGCCGCCGAACGGTCACATAACGCAGCAACGCTTTCGTTATTTGCGAACAAGTGTGGTTTATGGCAAAGTGTGCCCAAACTAATTTTTAGGAAGGCACCCATGACCCCCGCACAGATTGAGTTTTACAAGCGCCTTGCACACGGTCTGGCGCTCCAATTTGGCCCCAACTGCGAAGTCGTCGTCCACGATCTGGAGACCGAGGACGTGGACCACTCCATCGTAGTGATCGAAAACGGCCACGTCAGCGGGCGCAAACTGGGTGACGGCCCCAGCCATATCGTGTTTGAGTCCATGCACGAGGGCACCACCGACGTACACGACCGCGAGCCGTACCTCACTAAAACCACCGATGGCAAGCTGCTCAAGTCCTCGACCATCTTTATCCGCAACGACGAAGGCAAGCCCGTCGGCATTTTGGGCATCAACTTTGACATTACGCTTATGAAGGCTTTTGAGCGTTCGCTCGACGCCTTTACCGGCACCGGCGGCACGGGCTACACCGAGCCCGAGCCCATTACCAAGAACATCGGCGACCTGCTCGAGGACCTGCTGCACGAGTGCGAGCAGTTTGTGGGCAAGCCCGCGGCACTCATGACCAAAGACGAGCGCATTCGTGCCATTGGCTACCTCGACCGTCGCGGCGCCTTCCTCCTTTCCAAGT
>USCJ01000279.1 GCA_900553215.1 uncultured Collinsella sp. | reverse complement strand
CGGCATCCACCAGGGCAGCGAGCTCCTCTGCCGGCAGGGCACGATCGGAATCGGTCTGCGTTACGACCACACGCGGGAAAGCCGGAATCAGCACATCGACGATACCCGCCACGTCCTTATCGGCCAGCGCGGCACACAGCAGCGTGGGGCGATTCTCCACGCACGGGTCAATCTCGTCCAGTGCGCTCACAAAGTTCTCGCAGCTCTGGGGGTTATGGCAGGCGTCGATCAGCTTGAGCGGATCGGTTCCCAGAACATCAAAGCGGCCCGGCGTGGGGCAGCCCAGAAGCGAAGCGTCGAGTGCATCGTGGTCGAGCTCGCGGCCCAGATAGCCCTCGCAGAGCATAATCGCGCACGCGGCATTCTGCGGCTGATAGGCCGGCTTGACCATGCTCGACGTATAGATCGCGCACGGCGTGGTGCAGCTGAACTCCACCGTATCGCCCACATGCGTCGGCACTTTGGTCGTGGAGTGGCTCACCACCAGCGGGACCACACCGCACTCTCGACAACGGGCATCCATCACGCGCTGAACGCTCGGCTCATGCGTGCCCTCGCCCAGCACAACCAGACGTCCGGGCTTGATGACCGCAGCCTTCTCCCCTGCAATGGCCTCGAGCGTGTCGCCCAGGATGCGCGTGTGGTCAAGCCCGATGCCGGTGATGGCAACGGCGACGGGGTCGGTCGCACTCGTGGCGTCCCAACGGCCGCCCATGCCAACCTCAAGAACGGCAACGTCCACTGCAGCCTCGGCAAACACCACCAGTGCGGCAGCCGTCAGCAGGTCAAACGGGGTAATGGTATAGGCGCGCTCCCCCACCGCCACACGACGAGCATTCACGCGATGCCCCGCCTCGACGGCGGCAGAAACGCCGCGGGCAAAGGCTTCATCGCTCACAACACGCCCGTCAACCTCCATGCGCTCGGGACAGCGCACCAACTGCGGAGACGTATACAGTGCGGTCTTGAGCCCCTCACCACGAAGGATGGCAGCCGAAAAACGCGTTGTCGAAGTCTTGCCATTGGTACCGGCAACCTGAATGCAATCGAAATACTCATCCGGACGTCCCAGCTCATCGAGCATATCGACAACCGTCTCGAGCAGAGGCCCAGCATCCCCAGAAATCCGTCCCGTATCAGCAGCCAGCCCAACAGCCTCACCAAACGAAAGCAAGTCAAACGAAAAAGGAACGACATACGACCCCGAACGCTTAGGCATAAACCAAAGTCCCCCATAACAGAAAAAGAGGCCCACCAAAAAGAATGAGCCCCTCGCGTTGACAATATCAGCCTTTATCCGCTTGCAGCGAAATCAAGGCCACGACCAAGTGGCCCTAACCTACCAGTTGCAAACAACAACGTAAACGAAGTAGGAGCGGCCCGATGCTTTGCTCGCCGCAAGTTCCGCACGCAAAGAACAGCACTTAATGTGCTGTCCGTCTTGCGCAGGACTGTCCGCAGCGGAGAGCAAAGCATCGGGACGCGCCCCCAAGTTAGACCTACGAGAAGTCTGCAACCTGAGCAGTCAGCGCCGCCAGGATCTCCTTGAGCTCAGCTGCACGGTCCCTCTTCTTCTGGACCACCGCAGGAGCGGCCTTGGCCACAAAGCCCTCGTTGGCGAGCGTCTTCTCGCAGCCGGCGAGCTCCTTCTGCGCAGCGGCGATCTCCTTCTCCAGGCGTGCCTTCTCGGCCGAAAGGTCAACCTTGCCCTCGAGCACCACAAAGACCTCGACGCCGCTGTCGACCACGGCGATGCTCGCAGCCGGCTTCTCAACGTCAGTACCCATGACCAGCGAGGCAGTGTTTGCCAGCGGCTCAATCGTGGAGCGCAGGCTCTCGAGCTTCTCGATATCCTCGGCACCAGCGCGCACGACCACGTCGAGCTCGGCCTTGGGGCTCAAGCGGTAGCGCGAACGCGTAGCACGGGCGGCAGACACGACGGTACGGCACAGCTCAAACGCACGCTCGGCGTCCTCGTCGACATACTTAGCGTAGTCGGCGGGCTCGGGCCACTTGGCGATCATGAGCGCCTCGGCGCGGTCCACGTTGCCCTCGGCGTCCAGATCGAGCACGCTCGCCGGCATGTTGTCCCAGATCTCCTCGGTGACAAACGGCATAAGCGGGTGCATCAGGCGAATGGAGGTGTCGAGCACAAAAATCAGGTTGCGCTGCGCCTGCAGACGGCCCTCGCCCTTTAGGCGGGCCTTGGTGACCTCGACGTACCAGTCGCAGACCTCGTTCCAGAAGAACTGCTGCACGCCGCGGGCCATGTCGCCAAAGGTGTAGTTCTCAATGCCCTCAGTGACCATCTTCACGGCCTTGGCCAGGCGGCTGAACATCCAGGCGTCGGCCGGCGTCTCCACGACGGGCTCGCCGGGCGTGTAGCCCTCCATGTTCATCAGCAAAAA
>USCJ01000278.1 GCA_900553215.1 uncultured Collinsella sp. | reverse complement strand
CGCCATGCACCTGCTGCACTTGGATGAGCCGCTGCTGGAGGTTGGTTTGGGTACCGCCTTCGATATCAATGACACGCGCGGCATCGACGTTAAGCTTACCCATGCCTACCAAGAAATGCTTGCCGATGGCACCATGGAACGCCTGGTGTCAAAGTACTTTGATGACCCTTCGCCATTTTTGAATATGGAGGGCCTGTCGTGATTGATGCACCCGACCACACCGCAGATGAGCGGGACGATCGCTCGGCCCGGGTATGGCTCTGTGCCGCCCTGTTGGGGATGGCGCTCTCGGCTGTTGCCGGCGTGATGAGCTACGGTTACACGACAGCTCAGGCCGAACAGCGCTTTGCCGACGCTGTCAATTACGTGGCGACGCAGAGCCTTTCCTACGATGCGTTCAACAACGCCTATGCGACCAAAAACCTGATTCGCGTTATGGAGATTGCCGGAGAGGCGGCGCGCAATATGGAGCGCGACGGCTCGGTGGATAACGCTACGCTGGAGCAATATGCTGACCAGTTTAATGTGACGGCGCTGATCGTGACTGACGGATCGGGCAACTTGGTGTCCGAGTCCTCGAAGGATGACGTGGGCTACGAGTCGCTCGCTGCGAATTTCAAAGAGGCGCCTGTGCTGGAGGTGGCAGCCCATCCGCTTAAGTCCTATACCGCTCGCATAACGCTTGCGGGCGATTCGGTCGCGGACATTGGCTGCGTGGCCCGGCGGGACGGTGAGGGCATCGTTGTCGCGGTGAGGCACCAGAGCGCCAAGGCGGTCGCGAGCAATACGCTCAAGTTGCAGAGCTTGCTCGATGGTTATGAGACCATCGACAGCGGTAACATCGTGATCGAAAACGACGGAAAGGTCGTTGCGACCAACGCTGTTGAGCCCACCGTGTCAGGCGTGTTCGATTTGCCTGCGACGGATGCCATCATTGTCAACGGCATTAAGGAGCGTTGCCTGGCTGGTAAGGTCAGATTGGTCAATGCCAACGGAGAGTGGTATCTGGGCACATTTGGTAAAGCGTGCAATTTTTACGTGTACACCTATGCGCCCGCGCAGCGTTACTTTGAGGTTGTCGCCGCTGTTGTTGCCAGTGTATTGGCGCTCTACGGCGGTGTTATAGCCACTGTTGTGTTGGCGCGCCGCCGCGCCGAGCGCCAACGCTTTGCCGACCTGTTGCTGCAGGAGCGCGACTATGGCGACAAGCTGGCAAAAGCAGCGCGCGAAGCCTCGTCTGCCAACTCTGCAAAGACGGAGTTCCTGCGTCGCATGAGCCACGACCTGCGCACGCCCATCAACGGCATTCGCGGTATGGTCGAGGTGGGCAATGCCAATGCAGACGACTTGCAAAAGCAGACTGAGTGTCGCTCAAAGATCTGGACGGCGTCGGGACTGCTGCTCGACCTTGCGAACGAGGCACTCGATATGAGTCGCCTGGAGAGCGGGCAGGTCAGCCTGGACCTCGTGCCCACAAATTTGGTGGCCCTCAACTATGAAGTGCGCGATATTCTGGAGCGCCAGGCCGAGGAACGTCTGGTGACAATTATCTGCGACCAGGAGGCTCTCGATCATCCCTATGTTAGAGCGAGCGTGACGCACCTTAAGCGCCTGTTGGCCAATATTGCCGGCAACGCCGTCAAGTACAACCGTCGGGGCGGCTATGTTCGCATGACGTGTCGCGAGGTGGAGCCGATGGACGGCATCTCCGTCTATGAATACACGATCGCCGATAACGGCATTGGTATGAGCGAGGAGTTCCAACAGCACATCTACGAGCCGTTTACCCGCGAGAAACAACAGGTGGAAGGCGCTTTATCGGGAACTGGCCTGGGTGTGTCTATTGCCAAACAGTTAGTCGAGCTTATGGGCGGAACCATGAGCTTTACGAGCGCCATGGGGCAGGGGACGACGTTTACCATCCGCCTGCCGTTTGAGAGGTGCAAGCAATCCGAGATTCCCCAGACGGTTTCTGTGGATGCAGGCGACAACGATACGCTCCAGGGCCTGCGTGTTTTGCTCGTAGAGGACAACGACCTGAATGCCGAGATCGCACAGTTTACGCTCGACCGCGCCGGTGCTGTCGTGACACATGTTAAAGATGGCGAGTCTGCCGTCGAGACGTTTGCCGTGAGCGCATCGCACGAGTACGACGTGGTGTTGATGGACATTATGATGCCTGGTATCGATGGTCTTGAGGCCACGCGTCAGATTCGAGCGCTCGACCGCGAGGATGCCGCGACTACACCGATTATCGCCGTGAGCGCCAATGCCTTTGCCGACGACCGTAGGCTTTCGCGCGAGGCGGGTATGAACGCGCACCTGAGCAAACCCGTGAGTTCGCAGGAGCTCATTGAGGCGCTTGCGCACATAGCTGCCGCCGCTTCATAAGCATATGGCCCGGTTCCAACCACTGTTGGT
>USCJ01000277.1 GCA_900553215.1 uncultured Collinsella sp. | reverse complement strand
AAGCCTCTAAGGTGCGGTGGAATAGGGACTGTTTGGGGCCCGAAAGGGCGATTTTAGTCCGTATTTCACCGCAACTTATTTAAAGGGTGCTGAGAGCGGGGGTCCAGGCGATGGTGGGAATGGCACCGTCGAGAGTCTCGTTGATAGTGGCAGCCATACCGGCGAGGAGGCTGTTCTCACTTACGGTGAGCGTCTTGTAGCCGCCGGCTCGCATGAGCTCGCGAATCACCACGGCGCCGGCCAGAATCACGCCCGCGCGTTTGGGCTGTACACCCGGTAGCGCGGCGATACCCTCCACATCCAGCGCGGACATACGCTCGATGGCAGCCGAAACCTGCTCCATCGAAAGCTCGCGCAGGTGCACAAAGCTCGAATCATACGGCTCCAGCTCGTGAACGAGTGCCACGAGCGTGGTGACGGTGCCGCCCACCGCAACGAGGCGTTCGGCGCGCTCAAAGTCGCTGGGCAGGCCTTCAAAATAGGCGGCAAACTGCTCGCCTGCCCACGCGGCAGCGGCAGCAAGCTCGCCATCCGCGGGCGGCAACGCGGAGAAAAAGCGCTCCGTCACGCGGCGACAACCGATGTCCAGCGAGCGCGTTCCCTCCAGCGCAAAGACGCCGCGCTCCGGCGCGTACACGCCAGTCGCGAGCTCCGTGGATCCGCCGCCCGAATCGGCAACAATGATGCGCTCGCCGGCAAAGTCGTGCGCCACGCCGAAAAACGTCAGGCGCGCCTCGACCTCGCCCGGAATCACCTGTGGCTCAAGCCCCAGATCGCGCAGGCCGTCCAACAGCAGCGCGGCATTGGACGCATCGCGCGCGGCACTCGTACACGTGGTGCAGACGCACACGGCCCCAAAGGCACGGGCCTCGTCCACAAACATGTGACACGCAGCGAGCACACGCTCGACAGCCGCCTTGCAAAAGCGCCCCGTCGTGTCCACGCCCTCGCCCAGGTCGGTAATCTCGGTATGCTTGGACGATTCCACAATCGCTCCGCCCTCGACCTGGGCCAACACCAGTCGCGACGACACCGTTCCCAGGTCGATCGCGGCTACCTTATAGCGTTTGCAATTTGTCATTGCGGGCTCCCCTCCGGGCGCTATTTGCCGTTGGACACGACCGTCTGGCCCTCGACACCGTTAAACCCAAACAGCATGTCGAGCGCCTGGATGTACCACGGTGCGTCCTTGCCGACCTCTTCGATTTCTTTAGCCACTTCGCTGGCATTCTTGGCGTTTGAGGACTTTTTGCTCGACGACGAATCCGAATCCTCGTCCAGACCCTGCACTTCAATCCTCTTCTCGCCGGGCATCGCCATGCCCAGGTCCCGTGCCGAATCCTTAATTCCCTCTTCCGAGAACCACTTATCAGTGTCTTTTTTCATCTCATCATTATATTGCTCGCGAATCTCGACCTGCTTGGCCAAGATATCGCTCGAGCGTTTTGCCACGTACAGGTCGCGTACGGGAAAATACAGGCTCACGAGCGCCAGCGCCACCACGATACCGATAAACAGCGGACGCAGAGAGCCATGCGTAAAGTCATAGATCGCCTTGACCACCGCATTGTCGTTGGCGTAGCGCATAAAGTCCGAGCCCGAAAGACGGCTCGAGGGCCTGCTCGACCTGTCGTGCGTCTGGGCCGAGGGACGCGACGCATGCGACGAACGTGCCGGGCGCACCGGTCCATCTGCCAAAGTATTCACATGAGCATTGGGGCGCGAGGTACTTGTCGGGCGCTGCGTGGAGCGGTCGGCGCCGGCGTAGACGGACCCACCGAGCTGCACCGTGCGCGCACGGCGAGGCGACGGCTCACGCGAACCGGCGGAATAGTACCTGTTGTCGTAAATCTGATCCATGTGCGCCTTGTGCGGTTGAGGTTTGTTTGCGCTAAGTATTCTAGTTATAGCACGAGCGCGCGCACCGCCTTCGCCAGCCTTTGCTCGACATAAAAAAGGCGCTGAGCCATATGGCCCAGCGCCCACAGCGCTTTGCGGCATCCAGCCAAGGCGGGGCGGAGCCGAGTCAGCCTCCCCCTCGCCAAATTCGCCCGTTTAGCGAATGTTGTAGAACGCGGCCTTGCCGGCGTAGCGCGCGCTGCCCTCGAGCTCGTCCTCGATGCGGATGAGCTGGTTGTACTTGGCGATACGGTCGCTGCGGCACGGGGCGCCCGACTTGATCTGGCCGGCGTTGACGCCCACGACCAGGTCGGCGATCGTGGAGTCCTCGGTCTCGCCGGAGCGGTGGCTCACGATGCAGGCGTAACCGGCCTCCTTGGCGGTCTCGATGGCCTCGAGCGACTCGGTGAGCGTGCCGATCTGGTTGACCTTGACCAGGATCGCGTTGGCGGCACCCAGCTCGATGCCCTTCTTGAGGCGCTCGGTGTTGGTGACGAACAGGTCGTCGCCCACCAGCTGCACCTTGTT
>USCJ01000276.1 GCA_900553215.1 uncultured Collinsella sp. | reverse complement strand
CGCATCAAGGACCTGGGCATGAATCCCGAGCAGTACAAGTACTACCTTGACCTGCGCCGCTACGGTTCCTGCAAGCACGCCGGCTACGGTCTGGGCTTCGAGCGCTTGGTCATGTATCTGACCGGCGTGGGCAACATCCGCGACGTCCTGCCGCACCCGCGCACCGTGGGCAACGCCGACTTCTAATCGCCACAGCGCCACCAAACGCGTTCCAGCGCATCACGCCAGCGCCTCTCGGCAAGCCGAGGGGCGCTTTTTTCAACAGCGTCCGTCAAGCTTTTGGCAAGTTTTTGGTCAGTTGGGCAGGGCTGTTGAAAACTCGACCCGCCGCTTGCCGACGGCTACCGACCGCCCAGGGCGTCCTGCACCCCTGGGAAAGCCCCGCGTCCTAGGCTCCATACCGTCGCCACCCAAAACGGAAAGGACGTGGGCGCCATGACCGAAACCGCTGTTGAAACTTACGAGACCACGACGAGGGGCGCCGCCTCGATGGCAGCCTATCGCGCCGTTCGCATCCTGCAACTATTAAGCGAAAACACCGGTGAGGACAAGGCCATGCTTTCCGATGAGTTGATCCGGCGCCTCGCCCATCCCGACGACCCCGCCCGCATGCCCATCTCGGCGGCGCGGCGCAGCATCTACACCGCCATCTCCGCACTTCGCCATGCCGGATACGAAATTGAGTACAAGCGCGGCGTGGGGTATCGGCTCTTGACCCGTCCGCTCACCGACGAAGAGATCATCCGACTCCACGGCATGGTCATGCGCAACCGCTCTACGCCCATCGCCATTCGAAAAAGCATGGCGCAGCACCTGGTCGCCATGGCGAGTGCCGACGTTCGCGGCTACCTCGATGCACCCGAGCCCGCTCCAAGCGTGGGCGGCAAATCCACCAAGACCACGCACACGCCTGTCAAGCGCATCGATGCCTGCGAGCTCATCGAGCAGGCCATCGACCACGGAACCACGGTGAGTTTTGATATTTCGAGTGTCACGGCACGCGGAGAGGTCGAAGTGGCGCGGATGACACTCCGGCCCTTTGCCATCAAGCAACGAGACGGCATCTCGTATTTGCTGGGAACGGTCTATGACGCGCGAGGCGCCGATGACACGTTGCGTACCGTAGAGATCGGCCGAATGAGAAACGTCACCACACGTCTCCTCGACGGCAAGAAGCTCTTCGCCGCCCTGGACGAGGACGATGCCTCCTCCGCCGCATAAGACCCTCCGCCGTCCATTCGACTACCCGTACCGCCCATCCGATTCTGTATTAAAAAACCCGCCAGGCTGTTGTAAAAATGGGCATCAGCGCTACTATAGTTCTACTTGCACTTTGTCCCAGTGCAGTGTTTCCAGCCATTTTTATACTGGGGGTAATGATATGAAGGACATCACCATCAGCCGCAGGAGCCTTCTGGTCTCCGCCGGTCTGCTCGCGCTCGCCCCGCTCGCCGGATGCGGCGGCAACTCTGGTTCCGGCTCTGCTGCCGCCGGTTCCGACTACACCATCGGCGTTCTGCAACTCACCGAGCACTCCGCACTCGATGCCGCCAACGACGGCTTTGTCAAGGCCATCAAGGAGAGCGGCCTTAAGGTCAAGATCGACCAGAAGAACGCCCAGAACGACCAGTCCACGTGTAAGTCCATCGCCGACAAGTTCGTGGGCGATGGCGTCGACCTGATCTATGCCATCGCTACGCCCGCCGCGCAGGCTGCCGCCGGCGCCACGGCCGATATCCCCATCGTTGGCTGCGCCATCACCGATTACGCTGCCTCCGGCCTGGTTCAGGACAACGATAAGCCCGGCACCAACGTCACCGGCGCCTCCGACCTCACCCCGGTCGCCGAGCAGCTCGAGATGATGCAGAAGGTCCTGCCCGACGTTAAGAAGGTCGGCCTGCTCTACTGCACCGCCGAGTCCAACTCCGACGTCCAGATCAAGGCCGCCAAGAAGGAACTCGACAAGCTGGGCTTGGAGTACACCGACTTCACCGTCTCGAGCTCCAACGAGATCCAGTCCGTCGTAGAGTCCGCCGTGGGCAAGGTCGACGCACTGTACTCCCCCACCGACAACACCATCGCCGCGGGTGCCTCGCAGGTGGGCCAGATCTGCAAGGAGAACAAGCTCCCCTTCGTGACCGGCGAGGAGGGCATGTGCAAGGCCGGCGGCCTGTTCACCCTCTCCATCAACTACGAGGACCTGGGCTACGCCGCGGGCGAGATGGCCGTCAAGATCCTGAAGGGCGAGGCCAAGCCCGAGGATATGCCGATCGAGCACCTCTCAAGCAAGGACCTGGTCGTCGTCAAGAACGACGAGATGGCCGAGGCGCTGGGCATCGACCTCTCCGCTCTGGACGAGTAGCGGCATGCGCGGCGATGTGCCTAGGGCCCATACTCGCGCCGTTGCCGTGTTATTCAATATCTGAGCCACAGGGGCGA
>USCJ01000275.1 GCA_900553215.1 uncultured Collinsella sp. | reverse complement strand
CAGCGGAAAGTTTGACCCGTTTCGATGCACAAAAATGGGATGAATCTTCCCTGGCAACCGCCCAGAAAGATCCACCCCAAAGCAAGCGCTCGCTAGAACGTTCCGCCGCCGCCTCCGCCCCCGCCGCCACCGGAAAAGCCGCCACCGCTGCCGCCGCTCGAGCTATCGGAACTCGAAGCCAGCTCGCGGATGGTCTCGTGATACACATCGTTGAACGAATCGAGCGGAGACTCGTTGCCGTAGTGATGGTAATACCACCAGTAGCAGGGGTAGTTGTCGTAGAAATCGTCGCTGTTGCGCAAATCCGCAGGCACGGCCTCGGCCAGCTGTCGCAGCACTTCTTTCGAAACGCCCAGGGCAACGCCCATCACCAGCAGCTTGTTCCACAAGATCAGGTCGCTGGGGACGGCCTCCTTCAGGCGCGTAAAGTCCTCGAGCCAATGCTTGAGCGCCTTGCAGCGAGCCGCCACCTCGGCGCCCTCCGGCGTGTAGCGACGGAAGGTGCAGCTCAGGACAAAGCCCACGATCGTGACGGGGATCGAGATCATAGCGGCGCCGACATTGGCATCCGCAAAGTCGGTATAGATCAGAGAGCCCAGAATGCCAAAGACGATGATGATGCCGAGAACCAAGCCGGCAACCAGGGCGATGGTGCCATCCGATGCGATAAACTCGCGCGCCTCCAGCTTGCCCTTAACCGTGCTCTGATAGTCCTCGAGCTTGTCGCCAACAGATGTGGTGCGCTCGCTAGCGTACTCCTCCAGCTCGCTAAACGTGCGCGAACGGACTCCGTCCTTATCGGGCTTAACGCCGGCGAAGAAGACCTTGAGCACATCGCGATCGATGCCGTCCTTCTTGGCAGCCTTCCAGGCCTCGTCGGTCACTGTGATGCGATACGTCTGCTCCTCTTTTTCGCGACGAAGCAGACCCTTCTTCTTGGTCTCGGTCGCTTCTTCCAGCTTGATCACGCGGTCGTCGGTAAGCTTCATAAGCGTGGCGATATATGCCTGATCGGGCACCTCGTTCCAGCTCATGAGGGCCGAAAGCACGGCGGGATGGTCGGCCGAAGGCACATCGCGGAAATATTCGTCCTGGAAAAGCGGCTTGGGCTTGCGGCGGCGCAGCTTGAGCACAACGATTGTGCCGGTAAAGGCCACCGCCGCGACAACACTTAGCACGGCAAGCGCATTGGCAATCATGCGAGCGTGAGCGCGGCGAGCGTTGGCCTCGTCGGCCCATTCCTTCTCTTCGCTCAGAATCGTCGACATGCGCTTTTCGCCCGAGACGGCAAGCTGCGGCACCCAGTCGCTGGGGAAGGCGATGCGTGCCTCGGCGAATTCGCCCTCATGCACGCAGGGAATGGTATAGGTGACCATGGGCTCGTCCGCATCGAGCGACACGTCGCCCGTCAGCGGGCCGTGGCCCCATGCGCGGAAGTTATCGCCCTTGACGGCAGCCGTCCCGGCAGCGGCATTTGCAAAGTAGACTTCCATCTCGACGTCATCGGAGTCCGCAGACCAGCCGTCACCCACGAACTTCCAGTAGAGCTCGGCGGTATCGGCCCAGTTCATAACCGCACCGGTCATGGTGTAGCTCACGTAGTAGATTGCGCTGTCGCCGCTCTCGTGAGGGCTGAACACCTTAATCTTTACGCCGTCGTCGGACTGTTCCACCGTGTAAACGCCGTCGTCGCCTTTATTTGCGCTGTCGACCTTGTTAAACGCAGTGTCGTCTTCCTCGACGCTCAGCACATTGACGACCACCGAGCCGCCTTGCTGGTTAGAGCCTGTATTGATATCCCAATACACGCCGTTAATGTCATCGTCGAAATCGAACTGGCGTCCCTCGACAACGGTCAGCGAGCCATCGGCCTCAACCGTGGCACCGATATAGGTTTGGCTCATGGAGTAGCCGTCGGCGTGCGCGACGGCAGGCAGCAGCAACAACGCAAGCGCGACGAGTGCGCAGACGGAAGCGAACCGCGCAAACAGGCGGCGCTGCCGACAGGGCTGGGCAACGGGGGCGTTCATAGGCACATCCTTTGTCTGTGGTACCAGTAGCGTCATTGTCCCACGTTTGCGAGTTCATGTGACGAACATCTAGGTCAGCGGAGCGTCAAAACGGGACAAAAGTCACGCCCGCCGCCGGCACCTGGGGACGTTCCTTATCTGCCGGCAATCTGGGACACTCCTTGGCATAGCCCGCTCCGGCAATAGATACCACTTCATAGCTCCATCACAGGTGTAGCGGCTTTGTGTGGGCGCGGCATGCGCTGATTGAGCCGCCAGTTGAGGGGCATAAAGCAGTTGAGCGAAAACGGTTTGCCCCTTTGCCGTCCGCTTGAGGATCATGTCCCCCTTTTCCGCGGAAACCCCGGCAGTTGCGAAGAGCTGCCGGGGTTTCCGTCGTTTGAGGGCTAGATTGATTGACGACGATTAAGG
>USCJ01000274.1 GCA_900553215.1 uncultured Collinsella sp. | reverse complement strand
GATCCCTCCCTCGTCGACGAGGACGTTCTCGCCAAGATCCGCGAGGTTGCCCCGCTCGCCCCGCTGCACAACAACCCCGAGGCCAACGTTATCGAGTACTGCCTGGAGCAGTATCCCGACCTGCCCAACGTCACGGTTTACGACACCGCTTTCCACTTCAACATGCCCGAGGTCGCCCGCACCTACGCCCTGCCCAAGGACGTCTGCGACAAGCTGCACATCCGCAAGTATGGCGCTCACGGCACCAGCTACCGTTACATCTCCAAGAAGGTCGCCGAGATGACCAACGGCGAGGCCCGCAAGGTCGTCGTGTGCCACATTGGCTCCGGCGCTTCTCTGTGCGCCATCGAGGACGGCAAGTGCATGGACACCACCATGGGCTTGACGCCGCTCGACGGCGTCATGATGGGTACCCGATGCGGTTCCATCGACCCGGCTACCGTGTGCTACCTGCAGCGCGAGGGTGGCTACACTTTTGACGAGGTCGACGAGATGATGAACAAGAAGTCCGGCCTCATGGCCGTGACTGGCGGCAAGACCAACGACTGCCGTAACGTCGAGGAGCTCGCCGCCGCTGGCGACCCCGAGGCTCAGCTCGCCTTCGATATGTTCGTCTACAAGATTGCCGCCAAGGCCGCCGAGATGGCCACCTCCATGTGTGGCATGGACACCCTGGTCTTTACTGCTGGCATCGGTGAGCACGCTCCGGCCGTTCGCGCCGGCGTGGCCGATCGTCTGGCTTTTATGGGCGTCAAGATGGATCATGCCCGCAATGCCCTGCGCGGCGACGGCGCTTGGTGCCTGTCCGCCAAGGATTCTAAGGTCAAGATTTTTGTCATCCCCACGGACGAGGAGTTCATGATCGCTTCCGACGTCGAGCGCATCGTCAGCGCCAAGTAATTGCAAGAGGGGAGGGGCTGGACAGCAACATGCCGTTTGGCCCCTCTTTTGCGCTCGTTGGGCGATATGCATGATAGCTATTTATCAAGCTGTGATAACTTCTTATTAACATACGGCCGCCTTAAGGGGCATGCCGACCGTATTGCACTGCAAAGGAGTCTCATGAACGTACTTGTTGTTAACGCCGGCAGCTCAAGCCTTAAATATCAGCTCTTGGATACCGATACCCGCGAGGTTTTCGCCAAGGGCAACTGCGAGCGTATCGGCTCGGACATGGGCATCTTTGGTCACGCCGAGAACGGTGGCGCCAAGCAGACCGAAGAAGTTCCCTTCCCCGATCATCGCTGCGCCATTGCGCGCGTACTCGAGGAGCTTGAGAAGACCGACTTTACGATCGATGGCATCGGCCACCGTATCGTTCAGGGTGGCTGGCATTTCGATGATTCCGCGGTCGTCGACGATGAGGTCATGGCTAAGATCCTTGAGGTGGCCCCGCTCGCCCCGCTGCACAATTACGGTGAGGCTGCGGCAATCGAATATTGCCGCGAGAAGTATCCGGAGCTGCCCAATGTGGCCGTCTTCGACACCTCGTTCCACATGACCATGCCCGAGGTCGCCTACACCTACGCCCTGCCCAAGGACGTGTGCGACAAGTACCACGTGCGCAAATATGGCGCGCACGGTACGAGTCACCGTTACGAGTGGATGATGGCCAAGGAGATCCTGGGTGCGCGCTGCCACCGTCTGCTTTCGTGCCATCTGGGCAACGGCGCCTCGATTGCCGCCATCGAGGACGGTGTGTGCCGCGATACCACGATGGGCCTCACGCCGCTTGACGGTCTGATGATGGGCACCCGTTGTGGTTCTATCGACCCGGCCACCGTGTGCTACCTCCAGCGCGAGGGCGGCTACACCTACCAGGAAGTCGATGACATGATGAACAAGCAGTCCGGTCTGCTTGCCATCTCGGGCATCTCCAACGACGCCCGCGACATCCGTACGCGCGCCTCCGAGGGTGACGAGCGCTGCCTGCTCGCCTTCGATATGTTCGCCTATAAGGCCATGCAGCAGGCCGGTTCCATGATCGCCTCCATGGCGGGCGTGGACACCATTACCTTTACCGCCGGCATCGGTGAGAATGACTGGTCGATCCGCAAGGCCTTCTGCGACTGCTTTGAGTGGCTGGGCGTGCGTATCGACAACAACAAGAACCGCGAGGCCGTGGGCAACGGCCCGCAGGTCATCAGCGCCGCCGGCTCTTCCGTCACGGTCATGGTCATCCCCACCGACGAGGAATACATGATCGCCCACGACGTCGAGCGCCTGACCAAGAACAACTAGCGCATTCGTTTGTAATTGAAAAAAGGCCTCCAGAGCAACAGCTTCGGAGGCCTTTTTGCTAGCAGGCGGAAATTCCAGTCCCAAAGTGATCATCACCAGCAACGCCTGCGCTCCCAACAGCGGCACCCGACCATTCAGATCCTCAGCTCCAGCTCGTAGCCAAGCCGCCGTCCATTCCAGATTCCCTGAATATCACGTAGCGGCAGGGACCCC
>USCJ01000273.1 GCA_900553215.1 uncultured Collinsella sp. | reverse complement strand
CGCCGTCCTCGGCCGTCTGGGCAATAACCAAAATCGTATCGTTGCCGGCAAGCGAGCCAAGCACATCGGGCAACTCTGCCGCATCAACGGCGGCGGCGATGCCGGAAGCCGTGCCAGGCTGAGCCTTGATCATAACCAGATTATCGGTGCGCAGAACGCCCGTTACGAGCTCGGAAACCATACGCTGCAGGTGCAGGTCCTCTGCCAGAACATAGATGCCCTCAGGGAGCTTACGCAGCCCCATATCGGCAATATCGCGAGAGACAGTCGCCTGCGTGCAATCAAAGCCCATAGCGCGGAGCTCATCGACCAGCACGCGCTGCGTGCGGACGTCCTTATTGCGCACAATATCTCTAATGGCATCCTGGCGCCCATTGCGTTTTTTAGCCATACAAACCCTCACTCCAAAAGATGGCGGAGACAATCAATCAATGATTGAATAGTTTAACGCTATTTGAAAGCTTTTGTGTATAAGAACGCATTTCGAAACAATTCCATGCAAGTTTGTTTCGAAATGAGCGCCCCTAGGCAGTTTTGGCACCAGTTCGGTTAAGAAAAGCAGCCAAATGCGTATACATCACGCAACGCGTAGGCTTCGCGCTTGCAATTGGCCCAAACAACAAACCGAGTCCGCGGTGGTCATCCTTAAGCGCCGCAACCATCTGACGAGTTCGGGGTGCCTCAAGCATATCACGCATACGGGCGGAGCGTTCAATTGATGACACCCCATGCGGGCTCAGACACAAATTCTCGATGCAGGCGACCAGTCCGGCAAAGTAGAACTTCTGGCTTGCCAGCATGAGCCAACCACCGCTATCTGCTTCCGAGAGTGAGTCCGCAAGCTCATCGAGCGCTCGGGTGTCATCGGATACCTTGGCATACATGGTGGGATCAAAGGCATCTGTAAGCTTAGGCGCCGCCGCGTGGAAACAAGCGTCGCCGCATCCGGAGACGTGCTGTGCCTGCGAGAGCGCACACGCCATAAACCCAACAGTGCGAAACGTCTTATCGCACAAAAGGCATGCTTCAAACAGCGGACGGGTGTACATCACGCCAGAGACTTGAGCAACCAGGCCGCCTAAAATCAACTGAGGCAGCCCGGCCACCATCGAAGATTCGCTATCAATGGAAATATGAGTAGCATCCAAGACGCGCGAATGGCGCTCTCGATGTGCATCATAGCGGTCGAGCGACACCGTGGGGAAGACTATGTCTGCCGCAGTATCGCACGCGATATCGACCATCTTGGAAAGGGCGTGCGGAGCAAACCACTCATCGGCGTTCATGGCGATGATTTGAGAGCCGCGCGAGGCATCAAAACCGGCACGAAGACAAGCGCCGCGCTTAGCGTCCTCGACGTCAATCAAATCAATATGGATGTCCCTGTCGGCAGCAACTTGAAGCGAATGGCGTACACCGGGCGCAGCATCGCGGCAGACAACGACAATCTGCAAATCATAGAGGTCTTGGTTCTGGATACTCTCGAGCGCACGCATCGCATAGCTGGGCGAACCTTCTACCACAAGGATCACCGAAAGTCGCGGATGCGAGCCACGTCGAACCAAGTTATCCGTCCTCTCGACAGCAGTGAATCAAACTGTCGTTCATGGTACACCCCGGCAATAAAAGCAATGAGACACCGGTTGTATTGCACGCCAAGAACAGATGTTGCACACGCGCAGCCCACAGATGACAGGTGTCGACGCACGACGCGTCGAGCCCTCCCCTAGTCGATCACGACAAGCTCGGCGGGATCGTAATCCACGCCCATAAACGTAAGGCCGCAGGCAGGAGCCGTGGGGCCCGCAGCGGTACGGTCGCAAGCATCGATGACCTCACGCATCCACCCAGGTTCATGGCGATGCACACCAATCTCGACAAGCGTGCCCACGATCGTACGGACCATCGAATGCAGAAACGCATTGCCCTCGATGGTGAACGTCAGGATGTCCTCGCCAAACGCAACCTCATGGCCAAACTCGGCACGCATCACGCAGCGATGCGTGGGCTTGCCAACGGCCGAGGCAACCTTGCAAAAGCTTTTAAAGTCCTGCTCGCCCAGCAGCGCGGGGCAGGCAGCAGACATAGCCTCAACATCCAAGGGATAGCGATGCCACCACACGGCACCGCGGGA
Organism: uncultured Collinsella sp.; assembly: GCA_900553215.1. Classification (GTDB taxonomy): domain Bacteria; phylum Actinomycetota; class Coriobacteriia; order Coriobacteriales; family Coriobacteriaceae; genus Collinsella. Next base: position 321 of record USCJ01000273.1, on the reverse strand, counting down.
CAGCACGGGGCGCGCATCTCGATCGGCAATACGGTACGTATACGTACGGGAACGCGCGTCAAAACGTGCAGAAAAGCCTTTACGGGCCTTGTAGACCTCGTTTATAGCGATATCTTTGGGCAGCAGGGCATCCATAGCCCGCAGCCACCTACGGCGCGTACACGCGAGCTCAGCGTCCGTTACGGGCACGCTGATGTACTGAGCCACGGCATGCACGCCGGCATCGGTACGCCCCGCGCATGTCAGATCGATCGGGCGGCGAAGCAGCGTCTCGATGGCTCGACGCAGCTCACCCGCAACCGTCGTCTGTCCCGGCTGCTC
>USCJ01000272.1 GCA_900553215.1 uncultured Collinsella sp. | reverse complement strand
TCGGCAACGGGCGCGGCATTCTCACGCGGAGCTCCACAAAAGCCCAGCGGATAGATTTGATAGAACGTCGTCTCGTATGCCCACATAGCAACCTCCCGGTAAGCCCAACACAACGACATCCATTGTATGCCCAGCAGGGTAGCTATTTTGGGACGGGGCTCTTTTAGCTGCACCAGCCCCTTTCTAAGTTACGGTGAAATACGGACTGTTTGCCGGGTTTATTGGGCTCAGCAGTCCGTATTCCACCGCAACTGATGAGGGAACGTGATTAGGCGACGGGCTTTGCGCGGCGTATGACCGGGAACAGCACCGTAATGGCGAGGATGACGCCCACGACGGTAATCGCCCCGCCCGCAAAGCCAATCCAAGCGATACCGGGACCCGAAACCACGGCGCCGCCGATTGCGGTGCCCGTGCCGATGCCGAGGTTAAACAGGCCCGAGAAGATCGACATGGCGACGGCCGACGAATCCGCCAGTGTGTACTTGATGAGCTCGGCCTGGAACGCCACGTTAAAGGCTGTGGAGCAGCAGCCCCATAGCGCGCAGACGGCAAGCACTGCTACGAGCGACGATGCGACCGGACCCATGAGCAGCAGAGCCACCGGCACGCCGGAGAGCGTGATAGCCAAGAACGGGAAGCGATGCCCATCGAACAGGCGGCCAAACAGCCAGCTTCCGAGCAGACCGGAGCAGCCAAACGCCGTCAGCGTCATGGTAATAGCGCTTGCGTCGACGTGCGCGACCTGCGCCAGGAACGGCTCGATATAGCTGTAACCCGCATAATAGCCGGTTGCCATGAACACCGTGACCGCATAAAGCGCGATGAGGAATGGATTCTTGAGCAGCTCGGGCAGCTGCTTAACGGTAAAGCGCTCGCCCACCGGCATGGCCGGGAACACCGCGGCCTGGTACACCACCGCGGCGGCAGAGAAGGCACCGACCACGGCAAACGTCATGCGCCAGCCCACAGCTAGTCCGATGGCGCGGCCGATCGGCAGGCCAAAGATCTGCGCGATGGACGAGCCCGTGGCGATTATGCTGATGGCGAGCGCCCCGTGGCGACTGTCGACCAGGCGCGAGGCCATGATTGAAGCGACTGACCAGAACACGGCATGCGCGCAGGCGACCACCAGACGCGCGCAAACCAAAATAGGATAGGTGGGCGCCACAGCGGACAGGAACTGGCCGAGCGAAAACACGGCCAAAACGCCCAACAGCATCCGCTTGAACTCAAAGCGCGAGGCAAACACCATAAGCGGCAGCGACAGCAGCATGACGCCCCAGGCATAGACCGAAATCATGATGCCTGCCTGGGCCTCGGTGAGCGAGAACGACGCGGCGATATCAGTCAGAAGGCCGATGGGCATGAACTCTGATGTGTTGAACACGAACGAACAGCAGGCGAGCCCGATAAGCGGGAGCCACTGCTTGAGCGAGATGCCATCTTGTCTTGCCTGGGTCATGTAGGAAACCTCTCCGATTGTCATGGGCGGTGGGCGATTATATAGCAACGGCCCCGCATCCGTCAGTACAGATGCGGGACCGCAATCAACTCAATACACAGGGGTTGCGCCGTCAATAAATAGCTAAGCCAACCCCAACAATATGCCCGCCGAATGCACGACAAACGCCACGATCCAGGCGACCGTCACCTGAAACGCGAACACGGCAACGGCATAGCGCGCACCCAGCTCGCTCTTGACGGCACCGATGGCCGCCACGCAGGGCGGGTACAGCAGCGTAAAGACCAGGAACACGTAAGCGGTAAACGGCGAAAACATGGTCGACAGTGCCGCGGGCGAGGTCGCGCCCAAAAGCACCGTGAGGGTCGAGATGACACTCTCCTTGGCGATAAGGCCGGTGACGAGCGCCGTGGATGCTCGCCAATCGCCAAACCCAAGCGGCGCCAGCGCCGGCGCGATGATGCTGCCGAGACCCGCAAGCAGGCTTTGCGACTGATCGGCGACCACATTAAAGCGGATGTCGAACGTCTGAAGGAACCAAATGACCACCGTAGCGGCAAAGATAATGGTGAAGGCCTTGGTGATGAAGTCCTTGGCCTTATCCCATGCCAGCATCACCGTCGTCTTAACGCTCGGCAGGCGGTAATTGGGGAGCTCCATGATAAACGGCACCGGGTCGCCCTTAAATGCCGTGCGGTTGAGCACCAAAGCCGCTATGCATCCGACCGCAATGCCAATCAGATAGAGCGAGACCATGGCGGGAACTGTCGCCTGCGGGAAAAACGCCCCGCACAGCAGACCGTAGACCGGCAACTTGGCCGAACAGCTCATGAACGGCGTGAGCATGACCGTCATCTTGCGGTCGTGCTCGGATGGGAGCGTACGGGTCGACATGATAGCCGGCACGGTGCAGCCAAAACCGACGAGCATGGGCACAAAGCTGCGGCCCGACAGGCCAAAGCGACGCAATACCTTATCCATGACAAAGGCCACGCGCG
>USCJ01000271.1 GCA_900553215.1 uncultured Collinsella sp. | reverse complement strand
CTCCTGGCTGTTCGTACGCGGCCGCGCTCCCCAGCAGGTCGAGCGCTTTAAGCTCGAGGATCACCCGCTCTACACAGAGCTCCCCGAAGCCCAAAGCGCTCAGGTCGATTTCGATCGCTAACGACGTTGTGCGGCCCATCATTTCTGATCGCAAACAGTAAAGGGGCCCGCATCCCAACAGATATGGGCCCTTTGCAATTTGAATGGGCATGAGGGTGTATTGAGGGGGGGTGCCTGGCTGTCGGCATCCGCATGCGGCGCCATTCGCTTTCCGTAGATATACTTCTACAGCTAATTTCATACCGCTTGCCGGAATGCGGACGCTGTCCTTGCGTATCGGGCGTACATTGGACGTGGTATTTCGCGTGAAACCACAAATCGGTTGTCGGTCCTGAACAAGGAGGCCCAGCATGACGCTTGCCAAACCCATCAATAAATACATCGACTATATCGACGCTCCCGAGGACACATTTGAGCAGTATGTCGAGAAGGCGCTAAAGTACAACTTCCGTTGTGTATTTGCGAACCTGCAGGAGTACGAGACGGGTCGCGCAATGCTCGAGGGCTCTGACATTATCCTTGCCGGTGCTATCGACTTTCCCCAGGGCACTATGACGCTTGAGGAGAAGCTTGCGAGGTTTGAGGAATACGCTGCGTGCGGCTTTACCGAGATTGACTACGTTTTGAATCAGGAGTCGGTCGAGAACCGCGATTTTGATGCCATCGAGCGCGAGATGACTGCCATTGCTGATTTTTGTCGCGCGCATGGCATCACTGAGAAGGTGATCGTCGAGATGTGCAAACTGGACGGCGACGATGCCGCCAAGCACCGTGTGTGTGAGATTGCGCTGGAGGCTAAGCCGGGATTCCTTAAGACATCGACTGGTAGAAGCTTTGGCGGCGCTAAGCTCGAGGACGTGCGGCTGATGCACGAGGTGCTCGGCGATTCCGTGGCAATCAAGGCGGCGGGCGGTATTCATAATTACGAAGAGGCTTGCGCATTCATCGAGGCCGGCGCTAGCGCGTTGGGTGCATCGGCGGGCATTGCGATCGTCGAGGGTGCACCGACGGAGGAGCGTCGTTAGCAGGCGTATTTGACCTGAGCGATAAAGCTTCACGACCACGCGTCGTTCATGTTCGGGACAATATGACTTTTTACCCGTTGCAGACAGAGCTGCCGTGGGTGTTCTGTATGATGGCTCAGACAAGGTTGTTCAATGACAGGGAGGCACATATGGCAATTAAAGCCATCGCAATGGATATCGACGGTACGCTCACCAACGACCAAAAGGTCATCAGCCCGCGTACGCGCGAGAAGCTGCTCGCGGCACAGGAATCGGGCATTAAGCTCATCTTGGCTTCGGGTCGTCCCGCCTGGGGTCTTCGCGCCCTGGGTCAAGAACTCGATCTTCACAACCACGATGGCCTGCTGGTCGCCTTTAACGGTGCGCACGTGGTCGATGCCCAGACCGATGAGGTGCTGTTCGACCAGGCCATGCCGGTCGACGAATTGCATCGCCTAATTGACCATCTTCGCAGCTTTGACGTGATCCCTATGATTTCGCTCGGGCGTGACCTGCATGTAGAGGACTCGTATCGCTGCATGATTACGCTGCCGGACGGCTCGCAGAAGAATATCGTCAAATACGAGCGCGACGCCTGCGATCTTAAGATTCGCGAAGTCGAGAGCCTTCATGAGGTGGCGGATGCCTATCCGGTGGACAAGCTACTCACCGCGGGCGATCCGGCCTATCTGCAGGCGCATCACGAGGAGATGTACGCGCCCTTTACCCAGACGCTGTCGGGTATGTTTACGGCTGACTGGTACTTTGAATATACGGCGCCCGGCATCGACAAGGCTCGTGCGCTCGAGGGTGCCCTGCCCAAGCTCGGCATCGATGCCAGCGAGGTCGTATCGTTTGGCGATGGCCAGAACGACAAGTCCATGATTGAGTGGGCCGGCACCGGTGTTGCCATGGGCAACGCCGTCGATGAGGTTAAGGCTGTAGCCCAGATGGTGACCGCCAATAACAACGAAGACGGTATTGCGGTAGCGCTGGATAAGCTGCTGGGTTAGAATCGCCGATTAATGCATGGTTCGGGCGCCTGCTCGCGGGCGTCCTTTTGTTAGGGAGGGTGCCGTGTCCGCATTTCCGTTCGACGCCGTTATCTTTGACATGGATGGCGTCATCGTCGATACCGAGTATTACTACCTGGGGGAGACTGCCGCGTTTGCCAAGGAGCTTGGGTTGAACCTGACCCAAGAGGAGCTGAACGGGCAGATTGGCACCTCGCATCAGTTCTTCCTGCATATGCTGGTCGATTGGTTTGAACGCGCCGGTAAAGGGCACTTCACTGGCGAGGAAGCGTTGGCCCGTTGGGACGAGTGGGCGCATAAGCGTCCGCGTGACTACCAGGCTTTGATTAACCCGGGCGCTGTGGATACGATTCGAGAGTTGCCGCGCCGCG
>USCJ01000270.1 GCA_900553215.1 uncultured Collinsella sp. | reverse complement strand
CAAGACCGGGGGCATGATCGAGCGCGAGCTGGTCATTGCCAACGGCACCGCCAAGGCCCATGTGCGCCACATCTACCAAAAGCTGAACATCCATTCCCGAGAAGAGTTGTTCAACCTGCTTGATCCCCATCAGCTCGACCCTCTGGAAGAGCAGGAATAGAACTAATTCCAGGGGTCTTCCGAGAACAGAGGCTCGCGCTCGGCGGGACGGTCGGAATAGGGGTCGTAGCCGTCGTCGTCCTCGTTCTCGGCACGGATGTAGGGGTCGCGCGGCTTGGGTGCCGGCTTAGGCGCAGGCTTGGGTGCGGCGGGTGCGGCATCGGTCGCCGGCGTGTTCGTCTTATTCTTGTCTATCATCTGCATATCTCCTCGCCATGTACTCATGCTCAACATCATCGATTGTCGCACGAAAAAGGGCGGCGGACCCATTGGATCCGCCGCCCTTGGCGTTTAGAGACGGCTGGTAGATTTTAAGGCATGTCCCGAAAATCTACTCGGCGTCGGGGACCTCGTAGGTGGCCGTCGGCGTGTTGTCGCACACGACGGTAAAGCCGCCGTCCTTGTCGACATCGACCGTCACCTGATCGCCCTCGCGCACCGTGCCGTCGATGATAGCGGCTGCGATCGCATCCACGACCTCGCGCTGGACCAGACGCTTGAGCGGACGGGCGCCAAAGACCGGGTCCAGGCCGCCCACGGCAAGCATCTGCTTGGCCGCCGGGGTGATGGCAAGCGTCATGCGCTCCTTGGCCAGACGTGCGCGGACATCGGCGAGCTGGATATCGACGATCTTTTCGATCTGCGCCATACCGAGCGGATGGAACACCACGATATCGTCGATGCGGTTGAGGAACTCGGGGCGGAAGGTCTGAGCCATGGCCGCATCGACCTGGTGGCGCATCTCTTCCTCGTCCTTGCCCGAAAGATCGGCGATGGCCTTAGAGCCCACGTTGCTCGTCATGATGATAATCGTGTTCTTGAAGGACACTTGGCGACCCTGGCCATCGGTTAGACGGCCATCGTCGAGCACCTGCAGCAGCACGTTAAAGACATCCGGGTGAGCTTTCTCCATCTCGTCGAGCAAGATCACGGAGTATGGACGACGGCGCACGGCCTCGGTGAGCTGGCCGCCCTCGTCGTAACCCACGTATCCCGGGGGCGCACCGATCAGACGCTGGACGCTGAACTTCTCCATGTACTCGGACATGTCGATACGCACGAGCGCGCGCTCGTCGTCAAACAGGCACTCGGCCAGCGCCTTAGCGAGCTCGGTCTTGCCCACACCGGTGGGGCCCAGGAAGAAGAAGCTGCCGATGGGCTTGTCCGGATCGGAGAGGCCCGCACGGCTACGGCGCACAGCTGCGGCGACGGCGGAGACAGCCTCGTCCTGGCCAATGACGCGCTTATGCAGCTCGCCCTCCAGGCCTTTCAGCTTGTCGAGCTCGCCCTGCATCATCTTGGAGACGGGCACGCCGGTCCAGGCGCTCACGACCTCGGCGATCTCGTCGGAGGTCACCTGCTCGTTGAGGCCCTCGCCGTTCTGCTCCTTTTGCGCCTCGAGCGCGGCCTCGGAATCCTGAATCTGCTGCTGCAGACCCGGAATCACGGAGTAGCGCAGCTCGGACGCGCGGCCCAGATCGCCGTTGCGCGTCGCGCGTTCCTCTTCGATCTTGGCCTCATCGAGCTGGCCTTTGAGCTCCTGAACATGATCGATGGCGTTCTTTTGGTTGAGCCATCCGGCCTTTTGCACGTTGAGCTTTTCCTGGACCTCGGCAATCTCCTGGCGCAGGGCGTCCAGGCGCTCCTTGGAGGCATCGTCGGTCTCCTTCATGAGCGCCTGCTCCTCGATCTGCAGCTGGGTGAGCTGGCGCGTGGTGGCGTCAATCTCGACCGGCATGCTGTCGAGCTCCATGCGCAGGCGGCTTGCGGCCTCATCGACCAGGTCGATGGCCTTGTCGGGCAGGAAACGATCGGCGATGTAGCGATCGGAGAGGTCGGCGGCGGCCACGAGCGCGCTATCGGTGATGTGCACGCCGTGGAAAATCTCGTACTTCTCCTTCAGACCACGCAGAATCGAAATGGTGTCCTCGACGGTAGGCTCGCTCACCATTACGGTCTGGAAACGACGGGCGAGCGCCGCGTCCTTCTCGATGTACTTACGGTACTCGTCGAGCGTGGTCGCGCCGATCGCGTGCAGGTCGCCGCGGGCGAGCGCCGGCTTGAGGATGTTACCGGCGTCCATGGAGCCCTCGGTAGCGCCCGCGCCCACGATGGTGTGGAGCTCATCGATGAACAGGATGACCTTACCCTCGGACTTCTGCACCTCCTTGAGCACGGCCTTCAAGCGGTCCTCGAACTCGCCGCGGTACTTGGCGCCGGCGACCAGCGCGCTCATGTCGAGCTCGATGAGGTCGCGGTCGCGCAGGGTGCTCGGCACGTCGCCGGCCACGATACGCTGGGCGATGCCCTC
>USCJ01000269.1 GCA_900553215.1 uncultured Collinsella sp. | reverse complement strand
TGCCGTCGAGACGTTAATGACGTTGCAGATACCGTTGATGAGGCCAGCCGCAATGATGCCGGGAAGCAGGGCGACGAAGACATTGGAAATCTTCTTGAGGAAGGCCTGAACCGGCTTGGACTCGTACTTTGCCTTCTGCGCGGCCTTGTTTGTGGCCGCAGCGTCAACCACGCTCTCGTCAGCAACGCCTTTCGCAAGGCCGGTGAGCTTGGAGAACTCCTCGAGCACCTTATTAACCTTGCCCGGACCCAGCACGATCTGCATCGTGTCGTCCTCGACCAGGCCCATCACGCCGTCGAGTGCCTTAATGCCCTCCGTGTCGACGTTGCCCGTGTCTTTGACGGTCACGCGCAGGCGCGTCATGCACGCCGCGTTTGCCAGCACGTTGTCTTTACCGCCCAAAAGGTCCAGCAGCTTTTGAGCCAGCTCTTTGTTCGTCATAACTCCTCCTTGTATTGGGTATCTCGTCTGGATGTCATATCAGCTCACGCCGCGCACCTATTGGGCATCGGCATTGCTCTTCCCATGGACACTCACCGCAGCACGGACATGGCCTCGCGCTCGCTCAAGAGCTACCGCAGCCTGCTCGGCATCGCAGTCCAGCAGCACCGAGACAATAGCGGTTTTTACGTGGCCGCCGGCATCTGCAAGCGCCTGAATAGCGCACTCGCGCGTGCAGCCGGTCGCCTCCATCACGATGTTCTGGCCGCGCACCACCAACTTCTCGTTCGTCTGCTGCACATCGACCATCAAGTTTTGGTATACCTTGCCGATCTTAACCATGGCACCGGTCGAAATCATGTTGAGAATGAGCTTTTGAACCGTTCCCGCCTTGAGCCTCGTTGAGCCGGTCAGCACCTCGGGACCGGGCACGGGTTCAATGGCAAGATCTGCGCTCTCCCCGATCTTCGACCCTTGGTTGCAGGCAATTGCAATGGTCTTGCACCCAGTTGCCTTGGCGTACACAAGGCCGCCCACCACATAGGGAGTACGGCCGCTTGCCGCCAGGCCAACGACAAGATCCTTGTCCGAGAGTCCACGCTCCCGCAGGTCGCTCGCGCCAAGTTCCTCGCTGTCTTCGGCACCTTCGACAGCCTTGATAAACGCCGTCTCGCCTCCGGCAATGAGCCCGACAATCAGATCGGGTGACACGCCAAACGTGGGCGGACACTCCGAAGCGTCGAGTACGCCCAGACGACCGCTGGTGCCTGCGCCCATGTAAAAGACGCGCCCGCCGCGCTCGAGTGCCTCAGCAGCCCAGTCGATTGCTGTGGCAACCTGGGGCAGCACTTTTGTGACCGACTGGACGGCACGAAGATCCTCATCATTCATCGTCGTGACGATTTGCAGCGATGTCATCGTATCGAGGTCCATAGACCTTTGATTACGCTGTTCGGTCGTGAATTTTGTTAAATCGAGCATTTCATTCACCTCATCTTTCCTGTTTCTCGATGTAGTTTTGCTTAATGACATGCGTCGCCCGTTCGTAGTCGCTGGCAACGTAAGCAGCGTACAGGGCATCGACAACCATAAGCTGGGCCATACGCGAAGCCATGGCACCGCTGCGGACCAAGGGCTCACTCGCAGCGACGCCGAGCACGGCATCGGCCATGGTGGCAAGCTTGGATGATCCATCTACTTTGGTCACGGCCACAACGGGACAGTTGTGACGTTGGGCCTCGGCGGCGCAGTCCAGCACCTCTTGCGTCAAGCCCGAGTAGCTAAAGGCGATTGCCATATCGCCCTCATGCATGTTCTTGGCACACAAGAGCTGATCATGCCAGTCGTCGTACAGATGGCACTCTTTGTCGACACGCATGAGCTTTTGCGCCAGATCGTGCGCGACCAAACGAGAGGCACCGATACCGAACAGATTGACCGCGCGTGCCCGCTTAAGATAGGCCGCACATCGCTCCAAGACGGTGTAATCGAGCGTTCGCGCCGTCGCTTCGATCGTGCGCACGTTGCTTTTCATCACCTTCCCCACGATACGTTCGACGCTGTCATCCATGGAGATGTCCTCGAGGGCAACGTCTTTCTTGTCACCCAAGAGCGCCAGCTCGGCAATCAGTTCGCGCTGGAACTCCTTGTAGCCCGCAAAACCCAAGCGCTTGCAAAAGCGCAAAATGCTCGAGGGCGAGGAGAACGTGGCATCGGCAAGACCGCGGACGGACAGCCCGACCACCTCGTGCGGATGAGCGCTTACATATGCGATGACATTGCGTTCCGCCGGGCTCGCGCTGAGCTCACGCTCGCGAAGCCGCAAAAGCAATCCGTTTGCCATCTCAAACACCTCCGTTGAGAAGAATTAAAGACCAACGAACGATTCGTACCGGATATAAACAGCTTTTACGGTACATTGTGCCGCATCGTGGCGCACAAAGGGCGAGCGTTCTACCGCTCGCCCCTCAAATCCGACCGCTCGGAAATACGCGCGACACAAAATAATTCAACAAGATCGCATTATCAAAAA
>USCJ01000268.1 GCA_900553215.1 uncultured Collinsella sp. | reverse complement strand
GCCGCGCTGGCAGGCGAGGGCCGCGTACTGGTGCGCAAGAGCGGAACCGAGTCGGTGATCCGCGTTTTGGCCGAAGCCCCCGACCAAGCCGCCGCCGACGCCGCCATGAAGCGCATCGCCAACGCGCTCGAGGCTCTGTAGTTACGCGGTTTTACCAAACCGCGTAACTGCTCGACGCTGCAAACGGCCCCAAGCGGCAATCTGACGTTCAATTTCAAGGGCGCGACCAGAAGGCCAGCGCCCTTTCATTTCACGTCACCTTGCTCGCTTAGGGTCGTTTTCGCTGACGTTGCCAAGACATTAGCGTCAACGAACTAGTCATTGGGCACCTAGTTATTGGATGAAAAAAGGGGACGCTGCGGATTGATCCCGCGGCGCCCCCTTTGCGTCGGTGTGTCGGTTATGCCTTACAACTCGTACAGCGTGGTGAACTTGTCCTGCAGGTAGCTGCAGTAGTAGCGGGCGTCAAAGGCCATGCCGCAGGCGCCCTTGATGAGTTCCGGCGCGTCTTTGGCGCGGCCCCACTGCCAAATGTGCTCGCCCAGCCAGGCGCGGACGGGCGCCAGATCGCCGCTCGCGCAGGCGCCATTGAGGTCGACACCGTCGCGGCACATGGCCGGCACAAACATGGCGTCGTAGGCGCTGCCCAACGCATACGTGGGGAAGTAGCCAAACGATCCGCCGCTCCAGTGCGTATCCTGCAGACAGCCGCGCGTGTCGTCGGGAACGGGAATGCCCAGGTACTCGTCCATTAAGCGGTTCCAAAGCGCAGGGATGTCCTTGGCCGTGGCCTCGCCGGCAAACAGCATGCGCTCGATCTGGTAGCGCACCATAATATGCAGCGGGTAGGTGAGCTCGTCCGCCTCGGTGCGGATCAGCGACGGCTGCGCGATGTTCACGGCGCGGTAGAGCGTATCCTCGTCCACGCTACCGTAGACCTCGGGCACGTGGCGGCGCAGCACTTCGAGCAGCGGTCCCATAAAGGCGCGGCTGCGGCCCACGGTGTTCTCAAAGAAGCGGCTCTGGCTCTCGTGGATGCCCATGGAGGTGCCGCCCTCCAGGCAGGTGCGCGCGTAGGCGGGGTTCACGCCCAGCTCGTACATGGTGTGACCGGCCTCGTGGATGATGCTGTAGACGTTGGAGATGCAGTCGTCCTCGTAGATGTGCGTCGCGATGCGCGCGTCACCCACGGAAAAGCCCTCGCTAAACGGGTGCTCGGTAAAGGCAAGCGTGGAGTCGTCCAGGTCCAGGCCGACAAGCTTCATAAGGTCGAAGCTCATGGCACGCTGGGCGGCCTCTGGCACGTGGGCGTGCAAAAAGTCGGCAGCCGGCTGCTGGCCGCGCTCGCCGATGGCGTGCACGAGCGGCACGACCGTCGCCTTGACCTCATCGCAAAACGCGTCGAAGCTCTTGGCGGAAAGGCCGCGCTCGTACTGGTCGAGCCAAACATCGTATGGGTCGCGCTTGGGGTCCATGAGCTCGGCCTGATGCTTAAGTTGGGCGACGATTCTATCCACATAGGGCTCAAAGCTCGCCCAGTCATTGGCCGTCTTGGCCTTGTGCCACACGGCGTCGGCCTCGCAGGTGAGCCTGGTCCAGGCCTCGGCTTCCTCGGTGGGGATGACGCTTGCCTCGCGCTGGTCGCGGCCGAGTACGCGAATCTCGTCGAGCAGCTGCGGGTCGTCGATCTTGCCGCCCGCGACGGTCTCTCGTGCCAGCGAGCGCACAAGTTCGACAGACTTTTCGCTGGTCAGCAGCTTGTGATGCTCGCCAGCAAGGGTGCCCATAGCATCGGCGCGGGCCGCGGCGCCGTTGGCGGGAGCAATGGTCGCGCCGTCAAACTCGGCAATCTTGAGCAGGTACTCGCGAGTCCACAGCTTGCCCTCGAGCTTACGGAATTTTTTGACAGCCTTATCGACCTTCATGCCTTTGGGCGTCTTATCCGCTGCGGGCTTGGCCATCTTATCCTTGTTCTTTCCCATACCTATATCCTTGATCTCGCAGACCGGACGCCACGGGTGGGCGTACGGCCAGTTTGCACAGCTACCTACCTTGTACCCAGTGCGAACAAAACGGAACGCGGCGATATGCTCGCAGAATGTGTTATCCTATAGCCCAATGCGTTGACGGAGAGGGTTTTGCCCGCCGCGTCGCCGGCAAGAGAGGGAAGGTCATGGGCTGCAAGCCTTCCTGCGGTGGCAAGGGCCAAGCGTTCACTCCCGAGCAGCGACCTCAACGGGCGCGCGGCTAGCGGCGGCGAAGCCCCAGTAGGGAAGCCGTGAGCCTCGCGATAAGGGGTGCAGAGTGGGCACGGCGGGCCAGACATCCGCTGGGTCAAACAAGGTGGTACCGCGGAATTCAACCGTCCTTGGGCAATGCACATGCCCGAGGGCGGTTTTTTTTGTTACCGAACCGGGCCGCACATCCGCAGCTCCGGGTGGCTCCAGCCGCCGCGGCAAGTGGATGCGCGAGGGACGAAAGGGAAGACA
>USCJ01000267.1 GCA_900553215.1 uncultured Collinsella sp. | reverse complement strand
GGCTGCAGGAGAGCGGCAAGGTGGCCATGGTGGGCGACGGCATCAACGATGCCCCGGCCCTGACCCGTGCCGATATCGGAATCGCCATCGGCGCAGGAACCGATATCGCGATCGATGCGGCCAACGTGGTTCTGATGAAGAGCCGGTTAAGCGATGTCCCGGCAGCAATCCGCTTAAGCCGCGCAACGCTGCGTAACATCCACGAGAATCTGTTCTGGGCGTTTTTCTACAACACCATCGGCATCCCCATCGCGGCGGGCGTGTTCGTCCCGCTCGGCCTGACGCTCAACCCCATGATCGGCGCGGCGGCCATGAGCCTGTCGAGCGTGTGCGTCGTAAGCAATGCGCTGCGCCTGCGAACCTTTAAGCCTAAAGTGGCAAAATAGGCTCACTATTACGTCCATTTAGAACGGGTTTTCCAGGTGCCAGAGATTGACCTGAAAGAGGAGCGACGCGTACTTTGGTACGCGAGCGACGGCTTGAAGGTCAAGGTCGGGTGCCTGGGAAAGCCGACACAACAGAGAGGAATATCCATGCGTTTCACAATCAAGACTTCCGGCCTCATGTGCGGCCACTGCGACGCCACCGTCGAGACGGCGTTGCTCAACGTGGCCGGCGTGACCGACGCCGACGCCGATCACGAGACCCAGACCGTCCAGGTGGAGTGCGCCGACACCGTGACCGCCGAGCAGCTCGCCGCCGCCGTCGAGGGCGCCGGCGAGAAGTTCCACGCCCTGTCCGTAACCGCCGCGTAACGACCCACGCGCACCCCGACCAGAAACGAGGACCCGCCATGATGGCAGACCATAAATCGGTGACCCGCATGCTCAAGACGGCACGCGGTCAGATCGACGGCATCCTGCGTATGGTCGAGGAGGACCGCTACTGCGTCGATATTTCCACGCAGCTCATGGCAACGCAGGCGCTCATTGCGCGCATCAACGCCGACGTGCTCAAGGCGCATATCGAGGGCTGCGTGACTTCGGCAATCGAATCGGGCGACGAAGACCTCAAAGCCGCCAAGCTCACCGAGATCGAACGCGTCGTCGACAAGCTCTCCAAGTAATTGGGGCATTGGGGACGGACTGCTTTGCACCTTCTTGGTGCATCGGGGACAGGTATGTTTGCACCACCTTGGTGCAGATTGACCTGTCCCCCTTGCTCTAAATCGGGTATAAAGGCGTGCAGCATATCGAACGAAAGGCAATTTGCATGAATGACTTTATGAAGGGCCGCAATGGTGCCGATGAACTCACCATCGTGATGGGTTTTGCCGGCATTGTCATCGCGATGATCGGATCGATAGCCCACATCCAGTGGCTCAGCTGGATTGCCATCGCCGTCATCGTGATTGGCGTGCTGCGCGGCCTGTCCAAAAACATCGACGCACGTCGCAAGGAAAACGAGGCCTTTGTCGCCGCGACTGCCAATGTTCCCGGCTTGGGCAAGTTCGTCGCCAGCTTGGGCAGCGGGGCCGCAGCGGCCAGCACCTCACGCGCGGCCGGCACCAGTAAGGAAGACTTTGAGCGTGCCAAGCGAACGGCCAAGAAGATGTGGAAGGGCCGCAAGACCACGGCATATCTCAAGTGCCCCAACTGCGGTCAGATGCTCTCCGTCCCCAAGGGCAAAGGCAAGATCCGCGTCACCTGCCCTAAGTGCCACGCCAAGATGGAAACCCGCTCCTAGCGCCCGCACGCGGGACAAATTAATCAGGTTTGTTTGTCCCAAATCTTAAGTATTTGTTCGATAAAAAAGCCGAGGCCTCGTGTTGAGACCTCGGCTTTTTGTATGCGGCAACGGAGCTGCCCCTTTGTCACATCTACGCCACACCGTCGCGGGCGAGCTCCTCGGCCAGCGCCTCGGCCGGCATGGCCATAATCGCGTCGAGCTCGGCATCCACCTCAGGGATGCACTTCACCTTGAGCTTGCGCACCAGATCACCGCGACACATCACATGCATCGGCTCACGCAGTGCGCACAGGTCATCGAGCGGGTTCTTGCGCGTCACCAGGATATCGGCGGCCTTGCCGCACTCGATCGTGCCGGTCTCGCCGCCCAGCCCCAGCAGCTCGGCATTGACTTGCGTAGCCGTATGCAGCGCGAAGGCGTTGCTCACGCCCACGTACTTGGCAAAATAGGCCACCTCGCGCCACATGTCGTACTGCGTCACGAACGGGCAGCTCGAATCTGTGCCAAGGCCCACCTTAATGCCAGCTTCCAGTGCGGCACGGGCGCTCTCGATGATGCCCGAGCACACGATGTCGCCGTTCTTCTTTTGTGTATCAGTCGAATGGGTCTTCTCCGGATCGAGCAGTACAAACGGCAGTGCGGGGCTAATCGTGCAGGTCACGCTTGGCGCGCGTCCCTCGAGCTGTGTTCCTGCGGAGCCGCGGTACAGCTCCAGGATCTCGGGCGTCAGCGGAGCGCCGTGCTCAATCGTGTCAACGCCGGCCTCAAGCGCGGCCTTCACGCCCTCGGTGCTCTCAACATGGGCCATGACCGGAAGGCCCACCT
>USCJ01000266.1 GCA_900553215.1 uncultured Collinsella sp. | reverse complement strand
GCCTGTGCCAGCTTCTCGGCACGCTCGGCGGCGGCGAGCGCCTCGATGACGGTGCCGAGCTGGTCGCCCAGGAGGACGCCGTTGTAGGTGGAGTTGAAGCCGATGCGGTGATCGGTCACGCGGTCCTGGGGCTGGTTGTAGGTACGGATCTTCTCGGAACGGTTGCCGTGGCCGATCTGGCTCTGGCGCTCGGCACCGAGCTCCGCCTGCTGCTTCTCGAGCTCCATCTCGTACAGACGGGCGCGCAGCATCTGCATGCAGACTTCGCGGTTCTGGATCTGGGAGCGCTGTTCCTGCGACTGCACCACGGTGTTGGTGGGCAGGTGGGTGATGCGCACGGCGGAGTAGGTGGTGTTAACGCACTGACCGCCAGGGCCGGAGGCACAGTAGGTATCGATGCGCAGGTCGGACTGGTTGATCTGAACGTCGATCTCCTCGGCCTCGGGAAGCACGGCGACGGTTGCCGTGGAGGTCTGGATGCGACCCTGGGACTCGGTCTTGGGAACGCGCTGGACGCGGTGCACGCCGGACTCGAACTTCATGACGGAGTAGACGCGGTCGCCCTCGACCTTGAACTCGATGGACTTAAAGCCGCCGGCCTCGCTAGGGCTGGAGTCGAGCACGGTGGTCTTCCAGCCGCGCGACTCGCAGAAGCGCTGGTACATCTTGTACAGGTCGCCGGCGAAGATGGCGGCCTCGTCGCCACCGGCGGCGGAGCGGATTTCGACGATAGTGTTCTTGTCGTCGTTGGGGTCGCTCGGGATGAGCATGTACTTGATGTCTTCCTCGAGCTGGGGAAGCTTCTCCTCGTTCTCGGAGATGTCCATCTGGAGCATCTCCTTCTCGTCCGCGTCGGTCGTGTCGCGGAGCATCTCCTTGGCGGCCTCGATGTCATCGAGCGCACCGATGTACTCGCGCGAAGCGGCGATGAGGTCGGACTGGTGCGCGTACTCCTTGTTGAGACGCGTGAACTCCTTAATATCGGAGGCGACGGCCGGGTCGGAGAGCTTCTTCTCGAGCTCCTCGTAGGCCTTGATAATCTTTTCGAGCTTGTCGCGCATGGCGGGACTCCTTTATATGCGTGAAGGTGAAAATCGGCAGAATTGATGGGGCGCGGGGCGCCGATGCGGGGGTAAGCCCGGCTAGAACATGTCGATCTTCAGATACATGCGCATCCCTTCGCGTATGGGGTACATAGTTGCGGTCTAACCCATACATGATAGCGTGCGCAGGCAAACCTGCATATAACCCGCACGGAATGAGCGGACGTAGCCGTTAGGGACGTTCCTTTACGACTAGTCGTTTAAGAACGTCCCCAACGGCTAACAAAGGGACTGTCGCTTTGTCGAATTCTAGAGCGTTTGGAGCAGGGAGATGAGAAAACGGATGCCCTGGAGGTAGGCTCGGCGGGTGATGCGCTCGTTGGTGCCGTGGACGCCGCGGTCGCACTCGCCATCGTCGACCACAAAGGCCGAGAAGCGAATGCACTCAGGGCAAATGCTCTGGTAGTTGGCAGCGTCGGTCGCGCCAATCACAGTCGAGGGCACAATTGCCACTGGCTCGAATGATCCGTTTTCCTCCGTCCCCTTTGGATCACGGAAATAGCGGGCGGCGATGGAGCGAACCGCCTCGAGGCCGGGACCACCGATGCGCGGGGACGGCGAGGGTTCGGAGCTGCCGGGGCCCAGCTCCACTTCGACACGACCGGCAAGGTCCGCCCCGGCAACCGCCTCACGGCAGCGCGCCACAACGTCGGCCACGCTCGTGCCCTCGAGCATGCGGAAGTTGATGTTGGCCCACATATCCTGCGGCATCACGTTAGCACCGGTGCTACCGCCCTCGATTTGGGTCGGTGCACAGGTGGTGGTCACGAGCGGATAGAGCTTCTTGCTGGCGAGGCACTCGCGCACGATGGTGTCCTTGTTGGCGGCAATTTCATCGGCCGTGTAGAGCCCCAGCCCGACGAGCTGTGCGGCAAGCAGGTCCGTGACGCGCGTCGGCCATTCGATATCGCAGATTGCGGCGATGGCGCGGCTCAGTACCTCGAGCGAAGTGCCACCGTAGGGGTTGGAGGAATGTCCGCCCGCGCTCTTTGTCTTGAGCACAATGTCGGCATAACCTTTCTCAGCCAGGTCGGCGTGCATGAGCCAACCCTCGCCCGCGCTGTACTCGGCAGCCGGAACGATGCGGTAGTCGCCCTCGTCGATCAGGCACTCAAGCTCAATGCCGCGTTCCTCGAGCACGCGGCCGATGGCACCCGCACCGAACTGCGTGGTTTCCTCGTCCTGGCCAAAAGCCAGCAGCAGGGTGCGCTCGTGCTCCCAGCCATGGGCCAGCGCATACTCAACCGCCTCGAGAATGCCTGTGACCTGGTCTTTCATATCGATGGCGCCGCGACCCCAAATGTAGGTGTCGTCCACATGTCCGCTAAAGGGGGCATGCGTCCAATCGTCCTCGGTGCCGGGTACCACGGGAACCACGTCCATGTGGCCCATGAGCATAACGGGCTTAAGGGCAGGGTCGG
>USCJ01000265.1 GCA_900553215.1 uncultured Collinsella sp. | reverse complement strand
GGCGGCGGCAACAGTCGTCTCGACGGAAGCGGTAGCCTGCTCGACAGCGGGCGCAGAGGTGCTGGCGGCGATGGTGGCAGCACCATCGGACTCAAGACCCAGCTCGGCGGCGCGCTCGGCCTCCTGGTCGCAGAGCAGCTTATCGTATGCCTTCAAGAACGGCAGGTAGATGATGGCGTCCAGCAAGATGATGATCGCGACAAACACCAGGGCGATAAGCTGGAAGTTCGTGGTGATGAAGATGCCGATGGGAGCGGGGGTAGCCCAAGGCACCACGAAGGAGAAGCCGTTCATGCCCACGTTGTCGATAAAGAACTTGGCAACACTCACGTTGACGCAGCCGGCGGCAACAAAGGGGATGAGCATGTAGGGGTTAAGGATCATCGGCGCGCCAAAGAGCAGCGGCTCGTTGACAGCAAAGGCAACAGGAACAATCGAGGCCTTACCGACGGCTTTGAGCTGCTTGGACTTCATAAAGAGAATCAGCAGAAGCGGCACGATGAACGTGGCGCCGGTGCCGCCGAACTCACCCACGAGCGACATGTTGAAGGTGAGGGAATGGGCGGGGTGACCACCGGCCAGCAGAACCTGCAGGTTCTCGGCCTGGTTGGCAAGACGGATGGGGTCGATGCCCGGCTGGACGATCGAGGGGCCGTGGACGCCGATGAACCAGAAGAACGCGGTGGCTGCCTGAATAAGGATGAGTCCGGGGTAGGTCTCTGCTGCAGTGAAGAGCGGGGAGAGCAGCTTGATGAGCAGCTCGGAGAACGGAACGCCCATGAGGTTGCGCACGACGACATCGATGATGCCGCAGATGATGACGGCGCCGCCAAAGGGGATGATGTCACGGAAGTTCTGAGCGATGGCGCCCGGGACCTCCTTGGGCAGCTTAATGGTCAGATCGCGAGAGACGCAGAATTTGTAGACCCACACGGTGATGAACGCGGCGATATAGGCCGAGAACAGACCGCGCGTGCCCATGCTGGTGCAGTCGAAGACCGAAAGCTCGGAGCCGTTGAACTTGGTGGTGAACTGCGTAACGGCGAGCAAAAGCATACTGCACTGGGCGGCCACCATGGTGGAGCCGTCGTTGAGCACCTTGCCGGCGGGCATGCGACGGTTCATGGAAGCCGTAAAGTTCTTGGCAGTGGTGCCGGCGACCATGATGCCCATGACGCCCATGGTGAAGTTGTACAGCTTGTTGCACCAGTCGATGAGCGGCTGGGGCAGCGTGATGCCAACTACGCCAGGAAGGGTGGCAATCAGCAGGAAGATCGAAGAGGTGAGGACGATGGGCATGCACCCAAGGAATCCGTCCTTAATGGCCTGGAGGTAGATGTTCCTTGAGATCTTCTCAAAGAACGGTTGATGCTTTTCGAGCATCTTTACGATGGCGTCCATAGAGCTCCTTTGCTACTTGATGCGCGATGCATGCGGATGGAACTGGTCGTCGATGGATGGTCAGGACTGCCCGGAAACCTTCCTGTTTAAGGAAGGTATTGCGAAATGACAACGTTGTCATTTCGTTAATGACAACGTAAGACATTTTTGGAAGAGCAACAAGGATTTACAGGTGAACGGTCGATATCGTCCGATAAACGGCTGATTTGTCAGTTGGGCGGGTAGTGTATGCTAGAACGCAAAAAACAAGCGATGCAAAACCGACTGGAGAAGTAGTGGCAACGATGGACAAGAAAAATGTCTCAATGAACGATGTGGCAGTTGCCGCGGGTGTTTCTCTCAAGACGGTGTCGCGCGTGATCAACGAGCCTGATAGCGTGCGAGAGTCGACGCGCGATAAGGTCCATGCGGCCATGGAGGCGCTCGGGTTTCGAACCAACTTTGCCGCGCGTTCACTCAAGTTGGGCCGTTACGGGTGCATCGGCGTGGTGATGTTTCACTTGTCGGGCGGCGCCGTGGACATGATTGACGGTATCGCCGATGCCGCCGAAGAGCGAGGCTTTGCTCTCACGATGATCAAAAAGCGCGCTGGGGAGAAGATGACCCTTGCCGATGCGGCGCGCAGGATGTCGCAGCTGCCTGTTGATGGCATGATCTTCAACCTGCGTCAGATGGTCGATGACTTTGATACCTTTGAGGCGCCGAAAGACCTCAAGACGGTGATTATCACACCAATGGAACATCCTACCTGCTCCACCGTCAGTGACGATCAAGAGGGCGGCGCGCGCATGGCGTGCGAGTACTTCTTGAACCACGGGCACAAGAACGTGTACTTCGTTTCGGGTAAGAAAGAGTCGCTGTCGAGCCAGTGCCGAATGAAAGGCTGGCGAGCGGCGCTCGAGGCGCGTGGCATTGAGCCGCCCGAGCCTCTGCAAGGCGATTGGAATGCGGATAGTGGCTATGCCGCTGGCCTTGTGCTTGCCGATAAACCCGATTGCACGGCGGTCCTCGCTGCTAACGACTGCATGGCAAACGGCGTGATGATGGCTCTACGTGACAAGGGTCTGAGTGTGCCCGATGATGTGTCCGTGATCGGCTTTGATGACGAGCTTTACAAGACAATTCCCAACTC
>USCJ01000264.1 GCA_900553215.1 uncultured Collinsella sp. | reverse complement strand
CACAGGGCGGCCACGGGGGATCCCGTGGCCGCCCTGCAGTTTCTGTAGGGTCTCTGGAACACTTTACCCTGCTAAAGCTGGCATAACAGCTAGAGTGAACGTCGTACAAAGGCAAGGAAAAATACCAAACAAATCGGTGAACGGTAGTTGTTCGCGCTCGCATTTCCTGCGGGTTTGTAAAAAACGCCTTTATGATATAAAAAAAGAAACATATAACAGCCCAGATGGAGAGGGTCGCTATGTTATCCTTCTCAAACGGGTGAAATCTTGGGTTTTGGGTTGTAGTTCCAAGGTGGACAAACGTTTTCCCTGCACCAACGTGTGGTGAAGAACGGAAGAAGCCGGTAGTGCAAGCCGAACATTCAAGAATTCAATAAGCAGCGGTGTGAGAGAGCGCCGCATTACACGTAACTAGGAGCGTGGTTACACAATGCAGGAGGCATGGGAAGGCTTCAAGGAAGGCATCTGGACGGGAGAAGTTGACGTCCGAGACTTCATCCAGAAGAACTACACCCCCTACGAGGGCGACGAGTCGTTCCTCGCCGGCCCGACCGAGCGTACCAAGGAGCTGTGGGGCGAGGTTCTCGACCTGCTGCTTAAGGAGCGCGAGCAGGGCGGTGTCCTCGATATGGACACCAAGACCGTTACGGGTATCGTGAGCCACCCCGCTGGCTACATCGATAACGCCCACCGCGAGAAGGAGACCATCGTCGGTCTCCAGACTGACAAGCCGCTCAAGCGCGCGCTGCACGTCAACGGTGGCATCCGCATCGCTTGCCAGGCTGCCAGCCAGCACGGCTATAAGGTCGACGAGAACGTTGTCGAGCGCTACACCTTCGAGCGCAAGACCCACAACGCTGGCGTCTTCGATGTTTACACCCCCGAGATGCGTGCTTGCCGCTCGGCTCACATCATCACCGGTCTGCCCGATGGCTATGGCCGCGGCCGCATCATCGGCGACTACCGTCGTGTTGCCCTGTACGGCGTCGACTACCTGATCAAGGACAAGGAGGCCCAGAAGGCTTCCACCCCGACGGTCATGACCGCCGACAACATCCGCGATCGTGAGGAGCTGCAGGAGCAGATCCGCGCCCTCGGCGAGCTCAAGATGATGGCCGAGACCTATGGTTTCGACATTTCCAACCCTGCTACCAACACGCAGGAGGCCATCCAGTGGATGTACTTCGCCTACCTCGCTTCCGTCAAGGAGCAGAACGGCGCCGCTATGTCCATCGGCCGTACCTCCACGTTCATCGACATCTACGCTGAGCGCGACCTTGCCAACGGTACCTTCACCGAGGAGCAGATCCAGGAGTTCGTGGATCACTTCATCATGAAGCTCCGCATGGTCAAGTTTGCCCGTACCCCCGAGTACCAGGCCCTGTTTACCGGCGATCCG
Organism: uncultured Collinsella sp.; assembly: GCA_900553215.1. Lineage (GTDB taxonomy): Bacteria > Actinomycetota > Coriobacteriia > Coriobacteriales > Coriobacteriaceae > Collinsella. The sequence continues at coordinate 1,138 of USCJ01000264.1, read as the reverse complement.
CAGTGGGTCACCGAGTCCATCGGCGGCATGGGTGTTGACGGCCGTACGCTCGTTACCAAGATGAGCTACCGCTATCTGCACACGCTCGAGAACATGGGCACCAGCCCCGAGCCCAACATGACCGTTCTGTGGTCGACCCGTCTGCCTGAGAACTTCAAGAAGTTCTGCGCCAAGACTTCTGTTGCCAGCTCCTCGATCCAGTACGAGAACGACGACCTCATGCGCGTCTACCACGGCGACGACTACGGCATTGCCTGCTGTGTGTCCTCCATGCGCATCGGCAAGGAGATGCAGTTCTTCGGCGCCCGTGCCAACCTGGCCAAGTGCCTGCTGTACGCACTCAACGGCGGTGTTGACGAGGTCTCCAAGAAGCAGGTCGGCCCCAAGTATCGCGCCGTCGAGGGCGATACGCTCGATTACGACGACGTTGTGGCCAAGTACAACGACATGATGAAGTGGCTCGCTGGCGTGTACGTCAACTCGCTGAACATCATCCACTACATGCACGACAAGTATTGCTACGAGCGCATCCAGATGGCTCTGCACGACAAGCACGTGCACCGCTGGTTCGCTACGGGCATTGCTGGCCTTTCCGTCGTGGCTGACTCCCTGTCCGCCATCAAGTACGCCAAGGTCCACCCCGTCCGCGACGAGAACGGCATCATTGTCGACTTCGAGACCGAGGGCGAGTTCCCCAAGTACGGTAACGACGACGACCGCGTCGACCAGATCGCTCACGACGTTGTGCACCAGTTCATGGAGTACATCCGCATGAACGACACCTACCGCAACTCCGTGCCCACGACCTCGGTTCTGACCATCACCTCCAACGTCGTGTACGGCAAGAAGACCGGCTCCACCCCCGACGGCCGCAAGGCTGGCCAGCCGTTCGCCCCTGGTGCTAACCCCATGCACAAGCGCGATAGCCACGGCGCCATCGCTTCGCTGTCTTCGGTTTCCAAGCTCCCGTTCCGCGATGCTCAGGACGGCATCTCCAACACCTTCTCCATCATCCCGGGTGCGCTCGGCAAGGAGGACCAGGTGTTCTTTGGCGATATCGACCTTGATCAGCTGGGCGAGTAACTATTGTTAGTGCTATACTAACAATAACGATTACTGATTAGCGCGCCGGTTTCGG
>USCJ01000263.1 GCA_900553215.1 uncultured Collinsella sp. | reverse complement strand
GCATCGGCCCTCCCCTCTTTTGGACCCGCGCATATTGCCACTTGTCGGCGCAATTCCAGCCCTCAGAATGGGACACATGGCCCACCCGAACGAGCCGCTCGCGCGTACAGTAAAGGCAGGTAATCCATGGGCGGTTACAGATCGAGGAGGACACGACCATGAAAAAGAAGGCCTTTGCGATTCTCACCCTCTGCATGAGTCTCTTTGCCGCAGTCTCCCTGGTGGGCTGCGGTGGCAGCGGCAGCGCTACCGGCAGTGGCGGTGGCGGCGGAGCAGAAAAGCCAGCCGTGGATATGAGGACCGACTTCATTTGGTTTAAGGTCGAGGTCCCCGAGGGCGTCGAAATCACGGACGTCGAAGGCGACACGGCCGACAGAGCCCAGTTTAAGTTCACCGAGAGCGAGCACGCGAGCGACCGCCTCATCCCCGTCTTCGATCCTGACAAGAACGCCGATGAGCTGTTCGACTACGAGGCAAAGTGGAAGGCCAGCTCTGGATGGACCGAGAGCGATCCCGTTAAGTACAACGGCAAGACCTGGCGCAGCGCCTACTTTACGCACTCGGGCGGCGTGACGACCGAGTACTTCACCGACGTTGACGGCGGCAGCGTGTACGTGCACATCGACAATGTCGAGGAGCACAAGGACGCCGTCGAGACCATGATGAAGTCTCTGGAGTTTGCCGACGACATCGCCGAAGCCAAGACCGAGGCCATGGACGTCAAGCTCGACGATATCGAGATCAAGCGCTAAGCGACTGGCGAGCGCAACGGGAAACACGGTCGCAGTGCAAACAAGCGACGGTACCCCAGCGCTTCGTACCCAGGGAGGGCCGGTAAACCGACCCTCCCTTTCTTATGCCGGTAGCCGACGAACGCGAGGATGCCGGACGCCGGAACCGCCCCAAATGTGGCAACAGTACGAAAACGATAAACACCCCAACACGTCCGCCCACCGATTTATTGCGCCGCGCAGACAATTAAACCAGCATCTTTAAACATCTGGGCAGTATAGTGACCAAAACTATCGCATAACCGCACCCTGCGAATGGAGGAGTCATGGCCGAACATCATGCCATCAGTCGCCGAGCATTTACGCTGGGCTTAGGTCTTGCGGCGCTGTCGCCGCTTGCAAGCCTGCCAGAAACCGCGGCACCGGGCATTCCCCTGCGAGCGGCATTTGCAGACGACACGCCCAAACCGGCGGAGCACCTCGGTAATTTCGTCATTCGCCTTCGCCCCGCGGGCTATTTTCGCACCGCGAGCGTCAACCAAGACGGTAACGTTCGCGGCAACGTCTGCCACCTGTTTAACGACGGCACGTCCAGCAAGCTCATCCTTGAGAACGTAACGACCAAGAATGACGATACAAACTGGTATGCTATCCGCACCTTGCTCAATTTCGAAGAGCATAAAAAGACGGGCTACAGCATTTGGTCGGTCGACGACGACTCTGACAAAGATGGAAAGGTCATCCACGTATGGGGCGGCGAGTATGACAACAAGCCCAGCCGCGCTTTTGCGTTCGAGCGTCAATCAAACGGAACCTATATCATCCGAGACCGCACGGTCGAGAAAGAAACCGAGAAAAAAGACATTAAGTACCTGGCAATAGAATCGAACGGCGAAGACCAGGACAACAATAAGATCTGCCATAAGAGTAAGAGCATTCCGTGGGAGCTCGAACTCATCGGTTACGACATGAAAAAGAACGATGCCACGGTTAGCAGCCTCGACTGGATCACGTACAGCAGCTACGTCGATGGGCCATGTTGGATGAAATACGTCGACGACAACAAGTACCTCGACGAGCTGAGCATCCCGGGTACGCACGATTCGGGCACCTGCAGCGTGGACAACGATACTGAGCCCCAATCCTCGCAAGTAAAATGCCAGCAGGATTACATTCCCACGCAGTTGCTCGAGGGAATCCGCTATTTTGATATCCGACTCGGAAAGGGCGACGACCCCGGTATCGACCACGGGATTTTCTACCTACTCAAAAAAGACGGGAACTATCTGCATCTCTCCGATGTCATCGGGTACTTCAAAACGTTTTTGAACGAAAACCCGTCAGAAGCGCTCATCATGCTCGCATCGCGCGGCAACGATGAGGCTACCGACGAAAGCATAACGACGGCCTTCGCCAAGGTTATGGCCGATAACCCCAACCTGTTCTACACATCGAGCCGCGTTCCCACGCTACACGAGGTGCGCGGAAAGATCGTTCTGCTGCGTCGATTTAGGCTCGCCGGCAACAGTGTAAGCGGCCATACGTGGGGCCTCGACCTTACCGAATGGGATGACAAGATCAAGGTTCACTCCGACAGCACCACTATGTGTCTCGTCCAAGACGCGCGGGGCTTTGAAGCCGCGGGGGAAACAGGCGACAAAGAGCCCTATTGCACCAAGGTATACGCCCAGGACAAGTACAAACTCACGGGAACCGACAAGCTCAGCTGGGTCGATAATGCGCTGAAGGAAACGACCGGGCGCACGCGCAACGAGGTAGATGTCGAGGACGATAACGGGGCCAAGGAGCAAGTCCT
>USCJ01000262.1 GCA_900553215.1 uncultured Collinsella sp. | reverse complement strand
CCCGCCGGCATCGCCGCGACCATATGCGCAGACATGCGGGCCTGCGACGTCTTAACATCCAGGCGGCGCTTGAGCTCAATGCGCTCCCCCACCATGCTCGACGCCTCGGACAGTAAGTCGGCAAGCGGAGCGCCGGTGCGCTGAGACACCTTAAGCGCCAAGGTCGCAAGCGAAAGACCGGGGGCGTCGATACGCACGAGCAAGTCATCGAGCGCGTCGGTCGCCGAGATGCCGCAATCGATCGCCGCCGCCACCCGCAAAAACTCGGTATGCACTGGCTCTTGCGCATGAGCGCCCACAAAGCGCATGCCCTGGGCCAGCGAATGTCCCGAGGCAAGCGACATGGAAAGTGCGGTAAACGCCTCGGGCATTGCCTCTTCTGCATCGTGTTGCTCGCGCCGGCTCTCAAAGCCATCCCGAGCGGCACCAACGGCAAACGGAGCAACAAGTCCCAAGGCAAATCCGAGGGGCGATAACGACACCATCGTTAGTAAAACGCAGCAGACACCGCTCGATAGCAGCAGAAACGCCAAACGTCCCGAAGCATCTTCGATCACGAGGCCAAGGCGATGCGCCGGAGCCAGCGATGCCCACGAACGGGCGATCTTTTTCAGCAGATCGTTTTCCACCAGCTCACGCGGCAGCTTCTCTGCCACCGTCTCGAGCGCCTGACGTGCCAGCTCCGCCGGCGGTACCTGCGGCACACGAGGTTCCGCCCCGCACGCCGTCGCGACAGAAAGCCCTGCCAAGCCCCCTACGACGAGGGGCACAGTGATCTCCATTCGTCCACCTCCTCTTGTGTGAGCGTCCCCGACCGCAGGCCTTCTGCGATAAACGGCGGCTCGCGGTCAAGCGTCCAGGTGCGCTCGGCGGCATCGAACGTCACATAGCGCTCGAGCTCTACGCCACCCGATGCGGCGCGTCGCACCCCCGAATACGAGGAGACGAAGCGCCTGCCATCGGCGTGGCGCTCGGACATCACGATACCGTCGAGTGCCATGGCAATCTGCTCCTCGATGAGCTCGCTCGGCAGATCGATGCCATAACGTGCAAGCAACGTCAGACGCACCACGGTCTCCTGTTCTGAACCCGCATGAAGCGTGGTGAGCGACCCGTCGTGGCCCGTGTTCATGGCCTGCAACATGTCGCAGCACTCGGCACCGCGCACCTCGCCCACCACGATGCGGTCGGGGCGCATGCGCAGGGCATTAGTCACCAGGTCGCGGATCGTCACCGCGCCCTCGCCCTCAATTGAAGCCTCGCGCGCCTCTAGGCGCACCACGTGCGGATGATGCGCAAACTTGAGCTCGGCAGAGTCCTCGATCGTCACAATGCGCTCGCCGGTGGAAATCTCACATGACAACGCGTTGAGCAGGGTGGTCTTACCAGATCCCGTGCCTCCCGCAACCGCCAAGTCCTGTCGCAGCGACACCGCACACGACAGCAGCTGCGCATACCAAAGCGGCAGCGATCCCAACCCCACGAGCTCGTCCAGCGAGCAGATACGGTCCGAGAACTTTCGGATGGTGAGAATCGGTCCGTCAATCGCCACAGGCGGAATCACCGCGTTGACGCGATAGCCCGTTTTAAGGCGGGCGTTGACGATGGGGCTGCGCTCGTCGATACGGCGGCCAAGTGGCGAGATAATGCGGTCGATAAGCACACGGATCTGCTCATCATCCTCAAACGCATGCTCGATGGGGTACAAGACGCCGCCGCGTTCAAAGAAAGCCGAGCGGCAGCCGTTGATCATGATCTCGGTAACGGTGTCGTCCTCGATGAGCGGCTGCAACGGCCCCAAGCCCACCACGTCATCCAAAATCTCGTCGATGATGGTTTCGCGCTCGGGCGTCGCGAGATCGGTCGGCTCCTCAACATTGAGCGCCGCCTCCACCGCAGGACGCAATTCCGAGCGGGCAAGTGCCGGGTCGATATAGGCGCTGATACGCGCCACTTCGTCGTAACCCATGCGGTCCATCACGGCGCGCTTGGTGCGTCGTTTCACCGCGCGGCGACGCCCCGCATCTACAGGCGCTGCCGCCGCTGCAGCGCCGGCAGCCTTAATCCTCGTTTGCAGGCTCATCGCTGATCACCCTCGCGCAACCAGGGAAGGCGGATACGCGGGCGTTCGGTGCGCGTTGCACGGTCGGCGACCATATCGCTCCAAGGGCCGACGGCGCACCCCAGTTCCACGAGCATCTCGCGCGTGGCCTCGCGCACGCTAGTCGCAAAAGCGCTGGTCTGCCCCACTGCCTCGTCAGCGCGCCCAAACGCCATGAGCGCGGCGAGATCCTGCCCGCCATCGGCGATACGAATCTTGGAGCTTAACGCACAGGCAATCTCAAAGCGCATGGCGACGTCCTCGTCTGCCCCGCGCGCACCGAACCGGTTGAACACGGCGCTCATGCGCGTGCGCGGCACACCTACTCGACCTGCCAGTTCAATGACGCGCGATGCCGATGCCGCGGACGACACCGCCGCATCGCCAACGACCAGGCAACGGTCGCTCGCCGCCACCTCCAGCGTGGTATCTCCGTTGCTGCCCGCAGCCAGATACCGCGCGA
>USCJ01000261.1 GCA_900553215.1 uncultured Collinsella sp. | reverse complement strand
AAGTACGCCATCCGCGGCAACGTCTGCCGCTGCACCGGCTACAAGAAGATTATCGAGGGCATTTCGCTGGCCGCTGCGGTGCTCCGCGGCGAAAAGCAGATCGACGAGGATCTGGAGCGCGGCGACAACTACGGCGTAGGCAAGCGCGCCTTCCGTATCGACGTGCGCAAGAAGGTGCTCGGCGAGGGCAAGTACCCCGATGACATCGACGAGCTCGATCAGCCGGGTCTGACCTATGCCAGCGCCGTGCGCTCCAAGTATCCGCGCGCCCGTGTGCTTTCCATCGACACCTCCAAGGCCGAGGCCCTGCCCGGTGTGGTGGGCATCCTGCGCGCCGAGGATGTGCCGGTCAACCAGGTCGGCCACCTTATCCAGGATTGGGACGTCATGATCGCGGCGGGCGATATCACCCGCTGCGTGGGCGATGCCATTGTGCTGGTGGTTGCCGAGGACGAGGCGACGCTCGAGAAGGCCAAGAAGCTCGTAAAGATCGATTACGAGCCGCTGGAGCCCGTGCGTAACATTGTCGAGGCCAGGGCTGCCGACGCCCCGCGCCTGCACGACAGTTTCTTTGCCTTTGGCAACACGGTGGAGCTCAAGGACAACGTGTGCCAGAGCCGCCATGTGACGCGCGGCGACGCCGCCAAGGCGCTGGCAGAGAGCGCGTTCACCGTGACGCAGCGCTTTACCACGCCCTTTACCGAGCATGCCTTCTTGGAGCCCGAGTGCGCCGTGGCCTTCCCGTACAAGAACGGCGTCAAGGTGCAGTCGACCGACCAGGGCGCTTACGATACGCGCAAAGAGTGCGCCCATATGTTTGGCTGGGACAACGAGCCCGAGCGCGTGGTCGTCGAGACCATGCTCGTGGGTGGCGGCTTTGGCGGCAAGGAGGACGTATCCATCCAGCACTTGGCCGCGCTCGCCGCATATAAGTTCCAGCGTCCTGTGAAGTGCAAGCTCACGCGTGCCGAGTCGCTCGCGTTCCATCCCAAGCGTCATGCCATGGACGGTACCTTTACGCTGGGCTGCGATGCCGAGGGCAACTTTACCGGCCTGGACTGCGAGATCAACTTTGATACCGGCGCCTACGCGTCGCTGTGCGGCCCGGTGCTCGAGCGCGCCTGCACGCATGCCGTGGGCCCCTACAAGTACCAGAACACCGACATTCGCGGCTTTGGCTACTACACCAACAACCCGCCCGCCGGCGCGTACCGCGGCTTTGGCGTGTGCCAGTCCGAGTTTGCGCTCGAGAGCCTGATCGACCTGCTGGCCGAGAAGGTCGGCCTGGATCCGTGGGAGATCCGCTACCGTAACGCCATCGAGCCGGGCGAGGTTTTGCCCAACGGTCAGATTGCCGACTGCTCCACGGCGCTTAAGGAGACGCTGCTCGAGGTCAAAGATGCCTACTATGCGCATCCCGGACACGCCGGTATCGCCTGCGCCATGAAGAACGCCGGTGTGGGCGTGGGCCTGCCCGATGCCGGCCGCTGCAAGATTCGCGTCGAGGATGGCCGCGCCGTGGTCTACGCCGCCACGTCCGACATCGGCCAGGGCTGCAACACCGTCTTTTTGCAGGACGTTGCCGAGGCGTGCGGTCTGCCGCTGAGCTGCATCGCTAACGGCGAGTGCTCCACCGAGAACGCTCCCGACTCCGGCACCACGTCTGGCTCGCGTCAGACGGTCGTGACCGGCGAGGCCGTGCGCGGTGCCGCCTTCCTGCTGCGCGACGCCATGGTTGGCATCGAGGCCGGTAAGTCTGCGCCCGTCGCTCCTGTGAGCGCGCATGGCGACGGCGTCAAGATCGAGTACGACGACGGTCGCGCCTATCAGCTGCGCACGCAGGAACTCGTCGCCGGTCAGGGCATGCATCCTCAGGATCCTGCGGCCGCCATCAAGGCGCTCGAGGGATGCGAGTTTGGCTACGTGTATCTGGAGCCGACCGACAAGCTGGGTGCTGACGTCCCCAACCCCAAGAGCCACATCTGCTACGGCTTTGCCACGCATGTGGTCATTTTGGATGATGACGGTCGCGTGAGCGAGGTCTATGCCGCGCACGATTCAGGCAAGGTGGTCAACCCCATCTCCATCCAGGGTCAGATCGAAGGCGGCGTGCTCATGGGTATGGGCTATGCGCTGACTGAGGACTGGCCGTTGAAGGACTGCGTTCCACAGGCGAAATACGGAACCCTGGGGCTTTTGCGTTCTACACAGATCCCGGACATCCATGCCATCTATGTTGAGAAGAATGAACTTCTTGGTGTGGCATACGGCGCGAAGGGAATCGGCGAGATCGCGACCATCCCGACTGCACCGGCTATCCAGGGTGCTTACTATGCAATGGACAGAAAGTTCCGTACTTCCCTTCCACTGGAAGATACGTTCTACAGAAAGAAGAAGGGTTAAGCAACCTAATAATAGGAAAAAACAGATTTTTACACATTCTGGTTTCGTGACAGATAAACAAAATGAGAAAAAAATTAAAAAAAGTTTTGTACATACTTGACATAATGGCAGAATGTGTTATGATATCTATAGAAGCAAACAAAAAGTTTGGAGAAATACAAAAAGTT
>USCJ01000260.1 GCA_900553215.1 uncultured Collinsella sp. | reverse complement strand
TGTGTGAGCTGCACGAGCGCGGCGTGAAGTGTGCCATCGCGAGCTCGTCCTATCGCGAGTTGATTGACGAGCTGGTGGAGATCGCTGACATTGCCGATGTGCTGGATTACACCATCAGCGGCCACGAGTGCAGTGCGTTTAAGCCCGACCCCGAGATCTACCTGCGTGCTATGGAGGCGCTGGGGGTTGAGCCGGCCGAGTGCCTGGTTATCGAGGACTCGCCTTTGGGCATCGAGGCCGGCAAGCGCTCCGGCGCCCGCGTCCTGGCACTGCGTCCGCATGAGGGCGTCAACCTCGATCAATCGCGAGCCGATGCCGTTGTCGATAATCTGACCGACATTCTGGCCGCTTTGTAGCGTCAATCCGCCGCGAGAAGTGCCGATTCGCGCATTTATCGCGGCGGATTGGCCCATTTTGGCTTCAATTTGGATCAGTTTGGCTTCGACTCAGACTAAGTGAGTAGACTTTTTGGCGCATGCCGAGCACAAAGCGTTTCTGCCTTAGTAAAACCGCAGGTCACAGAGGTGGCTGTTATTGGCTGTGCTCGGCAGGTTGCGAAAAGTCTACTCACTTAGAATTTGGCTCTTTGGTTGGGGAGCTGCTGGCTCGTTTTGGTTGTCGAGAGAGGGTGAATTGAAGCGCCCTCTCGCGCTCCATGCTACAATCGCCGGCATGCCCCACAATTACATCTGCCTTCGAAAGGAGCCTACGTGGCGAACGCCATCGATCAGCTCACGGAGCGCGTGCTCGTGCTCGGCCGCCTCACCATCGTCCGCCGCGCCATTACTGCCGTGGCGGTCACCATCTCCGCCGTTCTCCAGACATTTCTGATTCAGGCGTTCATTCGCCCCGCCGACCTGCTTCCGAGCGGCCTCACCGGCGTCGCGGTCCTGCTCGATCGCGTCACCTCGCTCGGCGGCGTTCATATCGACATCTCGCTCGGCATGCTCGCGCTCAACATCCCCGTGGCGCTCCTTTGCTGGAGCGGCATCAGCAAGCGCTTCGTCATCTTCTCGATGATGCAGGTCATGCTCTCGTCGCTGTTCCTCAACATCTTTCACTTCGCCCCGTTTTTGGGCGACAAGATCATGCTCATCATCTTTGGCGGCGTGGTCTCGGGCCTGGGCGCCGCCATCGCGCTTAAGTCCGGCGCATCCACCGGCGGCACCGACTTTATCGCGCTGTGGGTTTCCAACCATACAGGCAAGACCATCTGGGGCGTCATCTTTGGCTTTAACTGCGCTATCCTGGCGATCTTTGGCTTTATGTTTGGCTGGGACAATGCGGCGTATTCCATCGTGTTCCAGTTTATTTCGACCAAGACCATCGACAGTTTCTACCGACGCTACGACCGTGTGACGCTGCAGATCACGACACGCAAGGCAGATGAGGTCATGACAGCCTATGTTGACCATTTTCAGCATGGCATTAGCTGCGCCGAGGTCATTGGCGGATACAGCCGCGAAAAGATGTATCTGCTGCACGCCGTTGTCTCGACCTACGAGAGCCAGGACATTATCAAGCTGGTGTGCGATATTGATCCCGGCGCCGTGATCAATGTGTTCCACACGCTCAACTTCGTGGGCGGCTGGTGGGGCGGTCATGTCGACGAGCCCATGCCCACGGCCGTACCCGATCCCGACAAGCCCGCGCGCATGGCCAGCAGGCAGGCGCGCCTCAGCGAGCAGGACAGTCTGCAGCAGGACGACGGCAAGTAAGGATTTGCTGTATGTGGTGTATCGTTTTATCAAACTGATGTAACATATAAAAAGACGTTATATACGTATTAGTTATTTCGCTATTTTGATAAGAGTGATCAGATATGCCCGCACCCAAAAATGCACCGCTTTACCAGCAGATTTATGACGAGATCAAGGATGCAATCGAGAAAGGGGTTTATGCACCCAAGGAGCGCATTCCGTCCGAGCTTGAGCTTGCCGAACAGTACGAGGTGAGCCGTATTACGGTGCGCCGTGCCGTCGAGGAACTGTGTTCCGACGGCTATCTGGTTAAGCAGCAGGGCCGCGGCACCTTTGTCTCCACGCCGCACATCAACCGCCAGTTCCACGCCTCGACGCTGCAGACGTTCACCGAGCTTTGCGCCGATAACGGCATGAAGGCGGGCGCGCATGTGATCGATCGCCAGATTGTGCCGGCGCGCCAAAACGAGATGGAATTCTTTGGCCTGCAGAAGGATGCGCTGCTGCTGCATATCAAACGCGTGCGTACGGCCGATGGTGAGCCCATCTTTGAGGAAAACGTCTTTGTGCCGTTTGACGCCTACCGTGAGCTGTTGACGGCCGATCTTGAGGACAAGTCGATTTTTGCCGAGGTCGAGCGTGTTGGCGGAACCCCGATTGTCTCGGTTGGCTACCGCACGGTCGAGGCCGTTCGCGCGAATGCCGAGCAGGCCGCCGAGTTGGGCATTGCCCCGCACGATCCGCTGCTCAACCTGCGCGCCGGCTTTATCGGCCCCAATGGCGAGCCGGTCCTGATGGGTAAGCAGTACTACGTGGGTAGCCGTTACGTCATGGTGATGTAAGTTACGCGGTTTTACCAAACCGCGTAACGGG
>USCJ01000259.1 GCA_900553215.1 uncultured Collinsella sp. | reverse complement strand
TGTCGATCAGCTCGTGCACCGCATCCTCGACCATCAGGAGCGAGGAAATGTCGTAATTGATGCCAAGGATTGCAACCACCTTGCCGTTCCTGCCGCGGATATACATGGTAGAGGACTTGAGGATCTTCCCGTCCGGCGTTTTGGTGAGGTAGCTCAAGTGGTCGCTCGGCTGCGCGTCGGCCTGACGCACCTGCTCTAAAACAACGTGCGACGCGCCGTCGCCCACCTTGCGGCCTGTGACGTGGCCGTTCTCGATGGCAACGATGGAATGCTCGGGGTGCTTGGCGCCCACATCGTGGATCACCACCTCGCAATGGCTGCCAAAGGTCGCGGCGATGCCCTTTGCGACCTGCTCCAGTGTCTTCAGCGTTGCGGCTTCTATGGGCTATCCCTCCTCTGATCGCCCGTCCGCCCTATTTTGCTGTGCAATTTGCACAGCTTTCCATCGGAACGGGCATGTTCTTTCATCCCTATAATACCATAAATTGATCGAATTGCAATCACTTTCTTAAAAAATTTTTGAAATGCAAATTTTTTGTTTGACAACTGCCGTTCTTATGCTATGATAAGGACAGTGTAACAGAAAATTGACCCCGATTGACAGAAAATACTATTACTTTTAACGGAGGTTTTACCATGGATTTCGAAGCCATCAAGAAAGCCGCACAGGCCTACGGCCCCGATATGACCCGCTTCCTGCGTGATATGATCGCCATCCCCAGCGAGAGCTGTGAGGAAAAGGGCGTCGCCCACCGCATCGCCGAGGAGATGAAGGCTCTTGGTTATGACAAGGTCGAGTTCGACAAGCTGGGCAACGTCATCGGCTGGATGGGCTCGGGCGACAAGATCATCGCCATCGACTCCCACATCGACACCGTCGGCATCGGCAACATCGAGAACTGGGATGCCGATCCCTATGAGGGCTACGAGACCGACGAGATCATCTACGGCCGCGGCGGCTCCGACCAGGAGGGCGGCATGGCTTCCGCTACCTACGCTGCCAAGATGATGAAGGACATGGGCCTCATCCCCGAGGGCTACAAGATCATGGTCGTCGGCACTGTCCAGGAAGAGGACTGCGACGGCATGTGCTGGCAGTACATCTACAACAAGGACGGCATTAAGCCCGAGTTCGTCATTTCCACCGAGCCCACCGACGGCGGCATCTACCGCGGTCACCGCGGCCGCATGGAGATCCGCGTCGACGTTCACGGTACCTCCTGCCACGGCTCCGCTCCCGACCGCGGCGACAACGCCATCTACAAGATGGCCGACATCATCGCCGACGTCCGCGCCCTCAACAACAACGGCTGCGACGAGTCGACCGACATCAAGGGCCTCGTCAAGATGCTCGACCCCAAGTACAACCCCGAGCACTTCGAGGACGCCCGCTTCCTGGGCCGCGGCACCTGCACCGTCAGCCAGATCTTCTACACTAGCCCCAGCCGCTGCGCTGTCGCTGACTCCTGCGCCATCTCCATCGACCGTCGCATGACCGCCGGTGAGACCTGGGAGTCCTGCCTGGACGAGATCCGCAACCTGCCGGCAGCCAAGAAGTACGGCGACGACGTGAAGGTCTCCATGTACATGTACGACCGTCCGTCCTGGACCGGCGAGGTCTATGAGACCGAGGCTTACTTCCCCACGTGGATCAACAAGGAGACCGCTCCGCACGTCAAGGCTCTCGTCGACGCCCACAAGGCAATGTTCGGTGACGAGCGCATCGGCTGCGAGCCCAGCATGGACAAGCGCACCGGTCGTCCGCTGTGCGACAAGTGGACCTTCTCCACGAACTGCGTCTCCATCCAGGGCCGCTACGGTATCCCCTGCGTCGGCTTTGGCCCGGGTGCCGAGTCTCAGGCTCACGCTCCCAACGAGGTCACCTACAAGGACGACCTGGTCACCGCTGCCGCCATGTACGTGGCTGCCCTGAACCTCTACGATCCGAGCCAGGCCGACGGCGACGCCACCGTGTTCCGCGCCGGTCTGACCAACAACAAGATCGATTAGTCCCATTCCTCGATCTTGTTGAGCCGGGGGCCGCTCGTGTCCCCGGCACCCCCTGTTGACTTGGGGCCCGCGGTCGTTATCTCCCATGCTTCCTCAACGGTGGCGGGTCCTCGTCATGGTGCTCTGCATGTTCTGGCCACACGCGCATGCCGGAGCACATCTACTCATTGCGATCGTTTCATCTTTAGAAAGGACATTTCCATGGACGCTAAGTTTACCGAGCTCGTCGAGCAGCTGAACGGCCTCGATTTTAAGGGTATGTACGGCAGCGACTTCCTGCACACCTGGGATAAGACCACCGATGAGCTCAAGGCTCTCTACATCGTCGCCAACGCCCTGCGCGAGCTGCGTGAGAACAACGTTTCGTCCAAGATCTTCGACTCGGGTCTGGCCGTCTCGCTGTTCCGTGACAACTCCACCCGTACGCGCTTCTCCTTCTCTAAGGCAGCCAACCTGCTCGGTCTTGAGCTGCAGGACCTGGACGAGAAGAAGTCCCAGATCGCTCACGGCGAGACCGTCCGCGAGACCGCTACCATGATCTCCTTCATGGCCGACGTCATCGGCATC
>USCJ01000258.1 GCA_900553215.1 uncultured Collinsella sp. | reverse complement strand
CGCGATATCGTACTGGGCCTTCCATCCCATCATGCGCTCGGCCTTGGAGGCATCGCACCAGTTGGCGGCGATATCGCCGGCACGGCGCTCGCGAATCACGTAGGGCAGTTCCTTGCCGCACGCCTTGGAGAAGGCAGCGACGACCTCGAGCACCGAGGTGCCGGTGCCGGTGCCCAGGTTAAAGATCTCGACGCCGGTTTTGCCGTTCATCCAGTTAAGGGCGGCAACGTGACCAGAGGCCAGATCGCACACGTGGATGTAGTCGCGCACGCCGGTGCCGTCGGGGGTGGGGTAGTCGTTGCCAAAGACCTGAACGGCCTCGAGCTTGCCCACGGCGACCTGGGCGACATAGGGAACCAGGTTGTTGGGGATGCCGTTGGGGTCCTCGCCGATCAAGCCCGACGGATGGGCACCGATGGGGTTGAAGTAACGGAGCAGCACGACGTCCCACTCGGGGTCGGCGGTGTGGACATCCATGAGGATCTGCTCGATCATCCACTTGGTCCAGCCATAGGGGTTGGTTGCGGGCTTCTTGGGGTCTTCCTCGGTGACGGGCGGGTTGTCCGGGTCGCCGTAGACGGTCGAGGAGCTCGAGAAGATGATGGACTTGCAGCCATGGTTGCGCATGACGTCGATGAGCACCAGGGTGTTCTCGATGTTGTTGTGGTAGTACTCGACGGGCTTGCTCACCGACTCGCCGACGGCCTTAAAGCCGGCAAAGTGGATGACGCGGTCGATCTGATGGGTATCGAAGATCTTGTTCATCGCATCGCGGTCGAGCACGTTGGCCTTGTAGAAGGTGAGGTTCTTGGCGGCCTCGTCGCCCACGATGGTCTTGACGCGGTCGATGGCGACGGCGCTGGAGTTGGAGAGGTCATCGACGACGACGACCTGGTAGCCGCCCTCGAGCAGCTGAACGACGGTGTGGGAACCGATGAAGCCGGCACCGCCGGTAACGAGGACGCAGGTGTCTTTGGGGTCGAGTGCTTGGGACATGTAGTCTCCTATCGAATCAGGAACACTTCTTGAGGGCAGTATAGCGCAGCTAGGTACGGTGCAGCTGTTTGACACAATGAGGGGCAGAGCAATGATGCTAACGTACTCATAGGACGGGAATGCATAACGCCTCTTGGTAATTCCAGGCCGTGTGCATGCCGCCGGCCGTGCGGTTTTCTGCCGTTCGTGGAAATCGTTGGGATGCGTCGGATGTACGGTAATATGTATGTCTTGAGCGACATATAAACAAAACATGTAACGGAGTACATATGTCACCAAACAGCGATTCCATCTTTACTCAGGAGCTCTCGCGCCGCACCGCCCTCAAGGCCCTGTTCGGCGCCGCTTTTGCTGCAGTTCTTTTTGGCCTGCCTGCCCGCGCCCATGCTGCCGAGGCCAGCCAAGAAACCACCGACAAGCTGAATGCCGCCCAGGCCCAGCTCGACGAGGTCCAGGCCCAGCTTGATAGCATTGCCAACGAGTACGCGGCGCTCGCTAACAAGAACGCTCAGACGCTCAACGACATCGAGGGCGTTCAGGGTCAGATCGACGACACCCAGGAGCAGATCGACACCAAGAAGTCGGAGCTCAAGAAGAAGCGTAACGAGCTTTCCGATCGCGTGGCGGCAAGCTACAAGTCGGGTGGCACCAATATCCTGTCGTTGCTGCTCGCTTCTGGTTCGTTTGAGGAGCTCGTCGCCAACGCGCATTACGTCGAGAAGATTAACAAAAGTGACCGTGACGCCATCGAGGACATCCAGACCATCCAGAAAGAGCTCGATACACAGAAGTCCGAGCTCGAGTCGCAAAAAGCCGACTTGGAGAAGCTCAAGGACCAGCAGACTGCTCAGATGCAGGACATGCAGGCCAAGCAGCAGGAGGTCCAGACGGTTCTGAACGGCCTCTCCGACGATGTCAAAGAGCTCATGGCCCAGCGCGATTCCGAGATTCTTGCTGCCGCTCAGGCCGAGGAGGCTGCCAAGAAGGCTGCCGCTGCCGCGGCTGCCGCGAACAAGAACAATTCCTACTCGGGCGGTTCAAGCTCGGGTGGCGGATCGTATGCGCCCGGAACTCCGCAACAGAATGCCGGCTCGGGCAAGCAGCAGGCCGTCGTCAACGCTTGCTATTCCACGCCCTCGCCTGGCCGGAACTGGTGCGCGGCGTGGGTCACCAACGTCTTCCGCAACGCCGGCGTTGGTTACTTTGGCGGTAACGCGTGCGATATGTTTAACGCATGGTGTTATAGTTCCGACCGCTCGGCGCTGCAGGTGGGCATGATTGTTGCCGACTCATCGCATAGCGGTACCGGCATGCCGGGTCTGATCTATGGCCACGTGGGCATCTACGTTGGCGGCGGCATCGTTATGAGTAACGAGGGCGCCATCACGTCGAGGTCGCTTGACTCGTTCATTGGGTTCTACGGCACTGGCTCTGGCGTGCGCTGGGGCTGGCTCGGCGGTATTGCGCTGTCGTAAAGTCGACTGGCCCGCGTGCCCGCCCGCAATATATTTGATTGATCGCGAGTTCCGCACGCAGCGCGCCCCGCACGAAAAGGCGGGACGGCATGTCCGCGAACGGCATAAGCC
>USCJ01000257.1 GCA_900553215.1 uncultured Collinsella sp. | reverse complement strand
CGAGCGTGGTTACGCGGAACATTTCGCCGGCACCCTCGCAGTCACTCGTGGTGATGATGGGGGTGTTGACGTAGACAAAGCCTTGCTCCTGGAAGAAGCGGTGGATGGCGGCAGCCGCGACAGAGCGGATGCGGAACACGGCGCGGAACAGGTTAGTGCGCGGGCGCAGGTGCTGCTGGGTGCGCAGGAACTCGACGGTTGCGCGCTTCTTCTGCAGCGGGTAATCCGGGGCGCTTACGCCCTCGACCTCGATGGAGGCGGCAGAAAGCTCGAAGGGCTGGGGCGCATCGGGGGTCAGCTTGACGGTACCGGTGCAGATGAGGGCGGCCGAGACGTTTTGATGGGCGATCTCGTCGTAGTTTTCCAGGGTGGCGGTCTCAAAGACCACCTGGAGGCTCTTGAAGCAGGAGCCGTCGTTGAGCTCGATGAAGCCAAAGTTCTTCATGTCGCGGACGGACTTGACCCAGCCGGCAACGGTGACGGTCTGGCCACCGAGCGACTCGGCATCGGCATAGAGCTGCGCGATTTTGGTGCGGTTCACGTATCCTCCCATAACGGTTGTACGGATTATTTCCAAACAGTTAACCATTCTAACCCGCGAGCGGGGGCGTAGCAAAACGTCAGGTGTGATGTATGGGCGCAACGTGGGCACCGCGCAAGCGCCGATTTTGCGGTGCCTAGTGCCCGCAGATGGCGTGGCGTATGAGGACGGCGTAGGTGTCGATTCCCGCCTGGGTGAGGTGTGTGCCGTCGTCGACGAGGTATTCGCTGTGGCCCTCCGAGGCACCGTTCCAGTCGATGACGCCGGCGTTGTCGTTTTGGGCGCAGACGTCACGAATCGTCTGGTTATTTCGGTCCTGTAGCTCGAGCGGCACGCGCACGGTCACAAAGTAGATGGGCTTGCCGCCCACGGCATTAATCACGTCCTGCACCTGCTGGGGGTCGCGGATGAGGCCGTTGGTGCCAAGCGCGCAGATAACCACGCTTGGATCGTAGTTGGCACTGTCCTGTGCATAGACATCCTGGAAGGTGTAGAACTGGCGGCTCACCACGCCGTCGATGTAGGCGTTGGGAAGTGCCGCCTGAATACCGGACTGTGCGCCCGCAGTGACCGAGTCGCCGATCATCAGCACGCGGGCATCGCAGGTCCCGGTCGCCTCGTCGTAGGTAAAGCTCTTCCAGTCCAAGTTCTTGGGGACCTTTTCGGCGATGGGACCTTCTTTGGGCTTTTGCTTGGTGGCGTCATCGGATGCGGTGTCGCTGAGCTGGGAATCTTTACCGGACGCGGGCTCGGCGCCCTTGTCGTTGGCTCCGTTGTCCTGGGATGAGGTCGGGTTCTGGGCAAGCTCGGGGCGGAGCTGCTCGGCGCGGGCGGTGGCGATGCCTGCCCAGTCAAGCGGCGCGAAGGCAAGTGCGGCGACGCATGCGGCGCCAAGCGCGGGGAGCACCATGGCGGGCGCGAGGACGTGCTTTCTTGCCGTGCTGTCCTGTTGGGCCGGCCTGTGGGACCAAGGGCGTTCGACGAGGCGATAGAAAACCTCGGCTACCGCAAGGATCAGTACAAGCTGTAATACCTGCTCCCACCAGGCGATGCGGGTGGTGCGGGTTGCGGGGTTCATAAGAAGCAGTAGGGGATAGTGCACCAGATAGACCGAGAACGAGCGCTGACCCAGCCAGACGAGCGGCTTGACCGACAACAGGCGACGCACGATGCACTCCGTATTCTGCACGCAGATGATGAGGAGTCCGGTGACGAGGGCAAACAGCAAAAAGCCGCCGCGGTAGAGCCAGGCGCTCTCTCCGGTCAGCATGAGTGCGCCGGCTATAACGGCAACGAGCCACGCGATAGAAATAGCGTTGACCTTTGAGATGCCCTTGTTGGTGCCGGGGGTATGGATGTCACCGCTCAGCATCTCGCGCAGAAGCGGCGCGGCGATGGCGGCTAAGGCTCCGCATAGAAGCTCGGCGGCACGGGCGTCGGTTCCGTAGTAGACGCGCGATGTGTCGGCGGTGGGATTAAACATGAGGACCATGGCTGCCGTCGATACAAGCGCGAATGCGATCGTGATGCCGATGGCGGTGTTGCGAGACCTGGTTTTGCTGCACAGCGCCATAAGGATGACCGGCCATACCAGATAGAACTGCATAGTGACAGCACAGAACCACAGGTGCGTGAGCGGCGAGGGGAGCCCCGCGGCGGCGAAATACGAGACGTTGCGGAAGATGTAGAACCAGTTGCTCAAAAAGAGTGCCGATGGCAGGGCGTCCTGTTGCACCTTGGGGAGTAGGCTCGGGGCCGCGATGTAGGTGGCGACGGCGGTAAGCGCGATGGTCACGACGATCGGCGGCATCATGCGCGCAACGCGGCGGCAGATATAGCGCGGGTATGAGAATCCGTCGCGTGCCGTGGCCCGCATAATGCTTTTTGTGGCGAGATAGCCACTCAGCGTAAAGAAGAGCGTAACGCCCAAAAAACCGCCGGTCAGGCGGCTGGGGCGAAGGTGATATAGGACGACGCCGGCGATGGCGAGGGCGCGAAGCCCGTCGAGCGCGACGATGCGTTGGTTGCGTTGAGGCGCGGCATGTGCGGCGCCCGTGGG
>USCJ01000256.1 GCA_900553215.1 uncultured Collinsella sp. | reverse complement strand
CCGCTCGCATGGCGCTCGATTCGCAAGATTGAGAACATCGTGCGCGACGAGATGGACGCCGCCGGCGCCCAGGAGCTTATGATGCCTATCATGGTCGATGCCGAGTTGTGGCGTGAGTCCGGCCGTATCGATGCCTATGGCAAGGAGCTTGTGCGCTTTGACGACCGTCATGGTCGCGAGTTCGTGCTGGGCCCCACGCACGAGGAGACCGTCACGGCCCTGGTGCGCAACGAGCTGCGCTCCTATAAGCAGCTGCCAGTGAATCTCTATCACATCCAGGATAAGTTCCGCGACGAGTTCCGTCCCCGTTTTGGCCTGATGCGCGGTCGCGAGTTCATCATGAAGGATGCCTACAGCTTCTCCGCCACGCAGGAGAGCTTGCAGGAGGAGTATGACAAGATGAAGCAGGCCTACGCTAACATTTGCGAGCGCTGCTACATCAAGGCCTTGCCCGTCGTTGCCGACTCCGGCGAGATCGGTGGCGATACCTCCGTCGAGTACATGGCTTTGGCCGACGCCGGCGAGGCTTCTCTCGTCTATTGCGATGACTGCGGTTTTGCCGCCGATGATGAGGCTGCAAGCACCAAGGTCGTCGTGACCGAGGGCCCCGGCGACGGTACGCTTACCAAGGTCGAGACTCCGGGCATGGGCACCATTGAGGCCGTTGCTAAGTTCTTTGGGTTCCCCGAGAACGGCACGCGCAAGTCCCTGGCGCTCATCGATGCCGAGGGCAAGCCCGTCGTGGCCATCGTCCCGGGCGATCATGAGCTCAACGACTGCAAGGCCGAGCATGTCTTTGGCAAGGGTTATCGCATGATGACGGACGAGGAGCTCCAGACCTACGGTCTGCACAAGGGCTTTATCGGACCGGTTAACTTGCCCGAGGGCATCCGTCTGGTGTGCGACGAGAGCCTGCGCGAGTCCAAGCAGTGGGCCTGCGGTGCCAACGAGGTCGATTATCACTTTACCGGTGCCTGCCCCGAGCGCGACTTTACCGTCGATGAGTGGGCAGATCTGGTCACCGTCGTTGCCGGCGATCCCTGCCCGCACTGCGGCAAGCCGCTCTCTGCTGCTCGCGGCATCGAGGTCTCGCAGGTCTTCCAGTTGGGTACCAAGTATTCCGAGGCCATGGGCGCCACCTTTATGGACGAGGACGGCAAGGAGAAGCCGCTTATCATGGGTTGCTACGGCGTGGGCGTGTCCCGCTCGCTTGCTGCCGTCGTGGAGCAGCACAACGACGAGCACGGTATCGTCTGGCCGGTTTCCGTTGCCCCGTACGAGGTCGCTGTGATTCCGCTCGATCCCAAGAAGGAGGAGTGCGCAACCGTCTGCGACCAAATCGTCGAGGGCTTGTGCGCCGAGGGTATCGAGGTCGTCGTCGACGACCGCGACGAGCGTCCCGGCTTTAAGTTTGCCGATAACGACCTTATGGGATTCCCGTATCAGGTGGTGCTTGGCAAGCGTGGCCTTAAGAATGGCACCGTTGAGCTCAAGGACCGTGCCACGGGCGAGCGCGAGGACGTGGCGATTGACGAGGTCGTCGCCAAGGTTGCCGAGCTTGTTAAGGCGGCCCGCCGTTAATCGACGTTTCTGCTATTAGATGTAATTGCGGGACTGCTCCGTATCTCTCTTAGGAAGAGATGCGGAGCAGTCTATTTTGTTGCGTGAATAAACTCGATGGGTAAAGGAAAACCCCACAGCCCATGTGAGCTGCGGGGTTTTCTTTGTGCCTCCGATGCGAAATAAATCGCTCAGATATTACTGATAATCGACGACGTCGATCCAGTTCTTAAGGAACTCATCGTTCACGTTGCGCTTACGAGCGAGCTCGGAAGCGGCTACGATGCTCGTCCACTGACGCACGACCTGCATGGGCATGTCGGCGCGGTCGCAGTAGAGCTCCAGGTAGGCCTCGGCCTGATCCTTGCTGTTGAGGGCAAAGAGCAGGTAGGTGGTGGCAACGTCGGCAGCAGGGGAGCCCTGGGTGGCGTGTGCCCAGTCGCAGACGTACAGCTGGCCATCGTCGCCGACGATGACATTGGAGGGGTTGAAGTCGCCGTGGCAGACCTTGAACTCCTTGGTCATGCCGTCCAGACGCTCCTGAAGGTTGTAGCGCGTGGTGGCATTGAGCTGATCAAGACTGTCGATCATGCGGGCGAACTTGTCGCGCTGACGGTTGAGCAGCGGGGAGGTGTAGCCGTGGATCTCGATCTGGAGGTCGACGAACATCTCGAGATACTCACCAAAGCGCTGGGGCTCGGCAGTCATCTTCTCGGCAAGGGTGGTGCCCGGAACCTTCTCGGTCACGAGCGCCCAGCCGTTGGCGTTCTCGAGCTGGGAAACCTCGAGAGCCTTGGGGCTGCGGATGCCGCACTCATTGATGCGGGCAAGATTCAAAGCCTCGTTGAACACGTCGGAGACAGGCTTGGTCTCGTTAAAGACCTTGACGATCTTGTCGCCCAGGTCGTAAACGACCTTGTTGCCACGGCGGACGAGCTCGGTCTTGGAATCGGGTAGCAGCATGGTTGCATCCTTTCAACGATGCGATAGAAGCGACGGCGGGGGGGTGTGAAACACCCGTGCACCCCCGCCGTTAAAAACCGTGCTAAAA
>USCJ01000255.1 GCA_900553215.1 uncultured Collinsella sp. | reverse complement strand
GCGATAAGGCTGCGATCGAGGTTGTCACGGGGAATCTGCCCATCGGCCGCCAGAACCGCGATGGCGATGGGCAGATCAAAGCCGCTACCGGTCTTGCGAATATCGCCGGGCGCTAGGTTGACCGTAATGCCCGAGCGTGGGATCTCGAACCCGGCGGAGCGCATCGCGCAGCGAATACGACCGCGTGACTCCATCACCTCCATACTCGGAATGCCGAGCATCTGAATGCCCGGAACACCACCGGCAAGCGAGACCTCGACCGTGACGTGAATCGCCTCAACGCCACGGATGCAGGCCGCGTGAACGGCAAACGTCTCGAACGCCATCCCGACACCTGCCAATCGAACGCGTTGTACTGATGCTCGATCTCAGCGATATGCCCGCCACGAATGGTGACACCCACGGCATCGAAGCGAATCGCCTTGAGCGGATAATGCTCCATGAGATAGCAACTTGCGATGCGGCGGTAGCGGCGTTGCTTTTGGGCGTCCACGGCCTCCTCGGGAAAGACCCGCGTGCTGCAATCCAGTGCAACGCGTCTGGTCTTGACCTCGGCCATCACCACGACATCGTCGAGCTCATCGAGCAGCACCAGATCGGCCTCGCCCTCGGTGCAACGATAACCCTGCTCCAGCAAGGTGTAGCCGCGCTCGTTAAAGTAGTCGATGGTGATCAGCTCGCCCAGCATGCCCAGCTCGCGGGGACTGAGTCCCTTGATAAACTCGGGCGTCATCGCCCCGCAGTCGAGCTCGCCGTTTTCCCAACGCTCCTTGAGCTGCTGCGTCTTGCTCTTTATGCTTGCGGCACTCATGGGGTCTCCTTTCCCGCACGCTGCATTGCCCCGATGATGAGGGCACCTTTCATGCGGGTAAGTACCGGAAGCAAACCAAAAGCTGACCAAATGCCGTCAAAAAACGGGCCGTACGCAG
Organism: uncultured Collinsella sp.; assembly: GCA_900553215.1. Classification (GTDB taxonomy): domain Bacteria; phylum Actinomycetota; class Coriobacteriia; order Coriobacteriales; family Coriobacteriaceae; genus Collinsella. Next base: position 1,686 of record USCJ01000255.1, on the reverse strand, counting down.
CAATGGTGTTGCATACGGCCCGCTACCAGCAGGTTTATAAAACCCCAGAGGTCCCTGTCTCCACAATTGACCTAGAAAAGGCGCTCAGTCTGCAGAAAGTTTCCGCAAAAGCTCACGCGGTGCAGAGGACAAAGTCCATGTTTGCGAATCGCCTCGATATGCTCGGGGCTTGCATAGCCCTTCGACTCGGCCAGATGGTACTCGGGATACTCGGCGTCGTACTCGACCATCATCTCGTCACGCGTGACCTTAGCCATGATGGACGCCGCGGCGATGCAGGCGATTTTGGCATCGCCCTTCACCACGTCGCGCTCGTTGGGAACGGCGCCCAAGGGGTTGCCATCCATGAGGACGCAGTCGGGTTCAAGTCCCGTATCGGCCACGGCGCCCGCAACGGCAGTACGGATAGCACGGGCCATGCCCATTTCATCGATATCCTTCGGCGCGATATGGCAAAAACCGATCGCCGTCGCCACCTCGGCAATCTTCACTGAGAGCAACTCGCGGCGCGCGGGCGTGAGCTTTTTGGAATCGTTGATACCCCAGACGCGCGGCTCCATAGGAAGACAGACGGCGCATACCGTCAAAGGACCGGCCACCGATCCGCGGCCCACCTCGTCGACACCAACGACCACCCCATCGCCGCCAAGCTCATGCATAAGCTCGTACATGTCATTGACGCGCTCGCGCTCGGCAAGTTCCTTGGCATGGCGCTTAAGAGCACGCTCGCAAGCCTTGATCACCTGCTGGCGCGGGTCCTCGCGATAATGCTCCACGAGGGCGGGGATCTCCTCAAACGTAGCGCTCGCCAACTCACCGGCAACCTGCGATGCCGAAACCGAGCTCGTCATATTGGCCATACCAGGCCCTCCTTGCATGCAAATCAGATAAAAAGAAGGGCCACCCGAAGGTGACCCTTGTGTCCAAACGAGTGGACAGACGCTGCGATCTTCTTAGCGCTTCTCGGGGATGCGAGCAGCCTTGCCCACCTTGTCGCGGAGGTAGTACAGCTTGGCGCGACGGACGCGACCATGACGAACGACCTCGAGCTTGGCGATCTTGGGGCTGTGAAGCGGGAAGGTACGCTCAACACCGACACCGAAGGACATCTTGCGGACGGTGAAGGTCTCGCGGGCACCGGCGCCGGCCATGCGGATGACGTCGCCCTGGAAGACCTGAATGCGCTCGCGGTCGCCTTCCTTAATGCGGTAGTGAACCTTGACGTTGTCGGCGACGCGAACCTGAGGAATGTCCTCGCGGATCTGCTGACGCTCGATTGCGCGGATGTAATCCATGTGCAATTCCTTACTCTTCTAGAGGTGCCGTACCACCTTGGCCGGCACGTAGTTGAACAAACGTATTCGAGTATACACGCGCGGGTTTCTGCTGCAAGAACAATTTTTTACGCAGACAAAAAGACAAAACCCGCACATGATAACCGCCCGTCTCACGAATGAGACGGGCGGCATGAAGGGGGACTACGCTAGGCGTCTAAACGCTAAACGCTAGGCGGAACGCTTGGCCTCGAGCTTGGCCTGAGCGGCAGCCAGGCGCGCGAGGGGCACACGATAGGGCGAGCAGGAAACGTAGTCCACGTCGGCCACGTTAAACAGGCCCTTGATGGACTTGGGGTCGCCGCCGTGCTCGCCGCACACGCCAAAGTGCATGTCGGGATTGGTGGCGCGG
>USCJ01000254.1 GCA_900553215.1 uncultured Collinsella sp. | reverse complement strand
TCTCGGCAACACTTATAAACCTCGCTGCCGTCGCCCACGACCACAGGAAGGTAGATGACAGGCGCGCTTTCCGTATGATTCGAATAAACGGTTATCTGCTTTTGATGCGCTTCCATGACGGGCTTCTCTCAGTGTTGTGATATCGGCAGCCCCAATTGTCGCACGCCAGCGTATGCCGGTTGGGCTAGACCAAAGACAATCTCGTGCATCCCCTGCGGACGCATATGGAAAACGCCACCGCCGGAGGGGAGCTCGGCGGTGGCGTTGTTAAACGGTGCTGGGGCTCGGGGCCTTCGCGGGAGCTGCCATGTGCGCAGAGGCGTCTAAGAGCGCTTACGGCTCGCCATGGTGCCTGCGGCGATAGCGGCTGTTCCCGCAAGGACGGTTGCCACGATGGCCGCACCCGAGGTGTCGCCGGTTGCCGCGAGCACGCCGGTAGTCTTGGCTTTCGTGGTTGAAGCCGCAACGGCCTTGGTCGGCTTTGAGCCCTCAGGCTTGGGGTTCTGCTTGGTCTCGTCGGGCTTGGGGTCTTCCGGCTTGGCTACCTCGGGAGGTGCGATGGTCGTGCTTTTGGCGACTGCTTTGATATAGAGGGAGTCGACCGTGGCGTCGCCCGTGCCGATGGCTTGGCCTGCTTCGTAGATGCCGTCACGGAGCTTGCGATAGTCAATGACCTTGCCGCCTTCGGGCGTCTGGATGGCGGCGTTCTCAATCTTGATGGTGCCGATTGTCTTGCCGTCAGCGCTCATGGCACGGGCAAAGATTGCCGCTGTATCTCCTTCGACCGTTACCTTGCTGCGGATGATCGAGATGACTGCGGGTGTGACGCCCTCGCTGGTCTGGGCGATGATGCCGATGTTCTCGCCTTGGGGTTCGCGCCTCGTCTCGCCATCTTGGTTTTCGCTGTAGGGGATGGGGCCGTCGCCGTTCTCGACATAGCGGGCTATGGCCTTGACAACGGAGTCGCTGATGTAGATGTGGCCACCCTTCTCGTTGGGTCGATCGTTTCTGGTGGAGAATGCAGCCGAAACCTCGCCTTCCGCAAGCGCGTCCACGGTGGAGCCGTTCTTGACGACGATATCGTCTTGGTAGGTGAAGAGGGCAATGGCGCCACCGTATCTGCCTTTACTTGCACGGACTGTCACGTTTGCATGATCGAGCGTGATGCCCTTGTGGGCATAGACGCCATATTCAACACCGTTTACGTTGAGGGAGGCGTTTGTGGCTGCGAGGCTGCCCTTGGCCTCGACGGCAGCGTCTTTCTCGGAGCTTGCCTCGACCGTCCCGCCACCCTTGATGGTGAGGTTCTTGTCGGTTCCAATACCCTTGTCCTTGGTAGCCCTGGCGGCGACGGCTCCGTTGTCGTCAATCGTGATATTGCCGTTTGCCCTGATGCCATCCGATGCACCCGTGGCGTTGACGTTGCCCGAACCTTTGATAGCGAGATCACCCCCCCCGGCATTGATGGCATCAAGCCCAGTGCTCGTGGCGTTGACGGATCCGGCTCCGTCGATGTTGATATTACCCGTGGAGAGGATAGCGTCCTCAGTAGATGTCACGCTGAGCGTGCTGCCCGCGTCGCCTTGGATATTGAGCTCGGCGTTCTCATTCTTGCCATGAGAAGCCTTGATGCCTTCGATCCAGTCGGCAGTGACGATGTTGTTTCCCGAGTAATTCACGTTGAGCTTGCCTGCGGCCTGGATCTCGCCGCCGTTATAGTTGTTGAGCTTCAAGTCGTCGGCGCCGTCCCACGACCAGGTGCCGGTCTCGTCGCCCGCCGCAGTGCCGGCGTTGTATTTGGTTTCGCCGACCTTGACCCATTCCGCCGCGAGCGAGACGCTCGGCATGAGCAGCGAGCTCACCGTGAGCGCGCACACGGCGCCTACGACGATGCGGCGCGTCACGCGGCGCCAGCTGCCGTGCGCGAGTCCTATGCGACGGCGGACGTCGGGTTCGGCAACATGGGTTCCGGCGGTAGCGTCATTGCGTTTGGGGGTCGTGAACAAGGCTGCCATGGTTGCTCCCGTTCTCATAGGGCCTATACGACTAGATTCAGCGTATCTGCTGGATGTTGCCGGCGGTAGTGCCGTTTGGAGGGCAAAATGGCCAAAATGGGGGGAGAAATAGGCCGCACGCCGGCGCAGGGACCGGCGCTAAAAGAAAAGCGCGGGGCCGCATGGCGACTCCGCGCTTTATTGTTCAGCTTTTGCAGCCTTGCCCTTACGCTACGAAGAAGTAGACGAGGAAGGCAAGGGCCGCGATCCACCCGTCCTGTGCGAAAAAGTGTTTACGAGCGTTTGCGACTCGCCAGGGCGCCTGTGACGATGGTGGCCGTTCCTGCAAGGGCGGTCGCTATGATGGCCGCGCTCGAGGTGTCGCCGGTTACGGCGAGGATGCCGGTGGTTTTGGCTCCCGTGGCTGCAACTGCAACGGTCTTGGTCGTCTTCGTGCCCTCGGACTTGGAACCCTCGGGCTTGGTCTCGCCGGACTTTTCCTCGGGTTTGATCTCCTCGGGAGGTACGGTGAGCGTGCTCTTGGCGACAGCGGCGTCATAGGGGGAGTCGATCGTGGCGTCGCCCGTGCCGATGGTTTGACCTGCCTCGTAGGAGATGCTGGGGCCGTACTCTTCTTCGTAGCGATAGTTAA
>USCJ01000253.1 GCA_900553215.1 uncultured Collinsella sp. | reverse complement strand
GGCCAGCGAGCGCACCACGTCGTTGGTGCCGAACGCCTTGAGACCCGCATCGGCCGAGGCGATGATGGCAGCGATGCCGTCCTCCATAAGTCCCTGCAACGCCGCGCCGATCACGCCAAACGTCAGCCAAAAGACGAGGCCCATGATCACCAGGAACGCCGGAATGGCTGTGTAACGACCTGTCAGGATGCGGTCAATCTTGACGGAGCGCACGTGCTCGCGGCTCTCGTGCGGCTTTACGACGCAGCGCCCGCACACGTCGCCGATAAAGCCGAAGCGCATGTCGGCCAGCGCAGATAGACGGTCGGTGCCGGCCTCGCCCTCCATCTGGGTAATGATGTGCTCGATGGCGTCAAGCTCGTTGCGATCCAGATGAAGTGCCTCGGTCACCAGCTCGTCGCCCTCAACCAGCTTGGTCGCCGCAAAACGCACGGGAATGTGCGCCGTCGCGGCATGGTCCTCGATCAGGTTGGCAATGCCGTGGATGCAGCGATGCAGTGCACCGCCGTCTGGACCATCGGGCGCACAGAAGTCCAGGCGACCGGGGCGCTCACGGAACCGCGCCACGTGCAAGGCATGATCCACCAGCTCGCCGATACCCTCGTTGCGGGCAGCGCTAATGGGGACAACGGGCACGCCCAACAGGCTCTCGAGCAGGTTGACGTCCACGGCGCCGCCGTTGGCCGTCACCTCGTCCATCATGTTGAGCGCGATGACCATGGGACGATCGAGCTCCATAAGCTGCAGCGTCAGGTACAGGTTACGCTCGATGTTGGTGGCGTCGATGATGTCGATGATGGCGTCGGGGTCTTCGTCCAAGATGAATTGGCGGCTGACGATTTCTTCGCCCGTGTACGGCGACAACGAGTAAATACCGGGCAAGTCGGTAACGCTCGCCTCGGGGTGGTTACGGATAGTGCCGTCCTTGCGGTCGACCGTCACGCCGGGAAAGTTACCGACATGCTGGTTGGAGCCCGTCAGCTGGTTGAATAACGTGGTCTTGCCGCAGTTTTGGTTGCCGGCGAGGGCAAAGTGCAGCGGCGCGCCCTCGGGCACGGCCGTCTTTGCCGCACGGGGCGAATACGTCCCCTCGCCCAGGGCCGGATGCTCCGTCGTGCCGATTGCGGCGTTAGCGCGCGGACCCGTATCGGTGTCGTGAATACCCACAAGCTCGATGCGAGCGGCATCGTCCTTGCGCAGTGTCAACTCGTAGCCACGCAGGCGGATCTCGAGCGGGTCGCCCATGGGGGCGTACTTCATCATGGTGACTTCGGTGCCCGGCGTTAGACCCATGTCCAAAATATGCTGTCGGAGCACCTGATCGTCGGATGTCACCGATGCGACAACGGCGTCCTTTCCAATCTCGAGTGTATCGAGCTTCACGCGCTCATCCTTTCGTTAGACGCGGTTAACCGTTTACCGTGGCTAACCAACTCGTAACGACAAATGATAGCGCTCTGAACTATTTTATAAAGTCAAATACCGATGTTTACCTGCGCAAACTTTATACGGTGCGCCCCGAAAGCTCTTTGCGCATACCGCTCAGCGAGATCGAAACGGAACCCGACCGTGCAGTAGCAGCGAGTCGATCACCCTCGACCGACCCCGTGCATGTAAAGGGCGCCTTGCCCATCAAGACGTGGGAGATAGTGCCCGAGAGTTCAAAGAAATCGCCCTCAGCGCGGGCACTCGAGAGAGCGATATTGAGACCCCTGACGTTTAGTACTGCCCTGAGCGCGCCGTTCACCCCATGTGAAAACGTCACCTCGCCGCGTCTACTCCCCACCGGCGTCTGGGCCGAAACCACATACGTGCCCTCAAGCATGGCTCCTCCTCTGAGTAGGCTTTTTGAATCGGGTAAGTAGTCTACTTTTACAGATGACGCTCCAGGAAGCGGAAGGCTAGACGGATCCAGGGACGGACCGCCACTTGCTTGTCCTCGTTGTCGACCGCGGTGTTGGCGTTGCCGAGCGAAAGGCCGTGACCGCCCTGGTCAAAGACGTGTATCTCGCATGCGACGCCCTCCTCGGCCATGCGCTGCGCAAACGGATAGACCTGCGCGATCGGCGCCGTCTTATCGTCGGACACGCCCCACACAAAGGTCGGCGGCATCTGGCGCGAAACATGCGTGGTGGGGCAGATGTCGGCCAAGTGCTCGTCAGTTGCCTCGCCGCCCGTCACCATCGACAGGTAGTCGTTGAGCAGATCGCGCCCCGTCTTGCCGCCCGTCTTGGGCACGCGCAGATCAATGCGCGGATCGCGCGTCTGCATATCGCGCACATAGGCAAGGTCAAGCAACGGATAGCCCAGCACCACGGCGTCGGGACGAATATCCTCCGGACGAGCCCCGGCAAGGCCCGCGAAGGGTCCGGTCTTCCACTGCGTTGCCAACGAGGCGCAGATCATGCCGCCCGCCGAGAAACCCACGATGCACACGCGCTTGGGATCGACATACCACTCGTCGGCGTTGGCGCGCACGGTAGCGACCATCTTGGCGAGGTCCGCCTGCGGGTGCGGAAAGCTCACGTCGCCCGTGGCGCTCGTCACATAGTTGAGCACAAAGGCCTGGTAGCCGCGGTCCAAAAACGCAAACGCCACCGGGTCCTGCTCGTGCGGAGCGATATGCGTAAACCCGCCTCCGCCGCA
>USCJ01000252.1 GCA_900553215.1 uncultured Collinsella sp. | reverse complement strand
GCGACAGCCAGTGAGCGCGCATCTGCTCGCAGGTGTAGTGGTTGAGCAGGTCGTCTGCCGGCGGGGGAGGCGTCTGCGAGGACGAGCTGGCCTTTTTGCCCATGTAGAGCAGGTGGTAGCAGGCGCTGACGGTGCTCTGCGTAAGGTCCCAACCCAGGGCCTCCCACATGGCGGTTTGCGCGATGCAGTAGAAATAGATGTTGTCCTGACCGATGAACTGGTAGATCTGCGCGTCGTCAGAGCACCACCAGTCGCGCCAGTCGAGCGAGCTGTGCTGGTAGGTGGGCGCGGGGACCTGCGTGGAATCAGCGGCGGGCTCGCCCATGAGGGCGGCATCCTGGGCGGCGACGCCCTCGGTCACGCCGGCGGCCTTGGCATCGCGTGCGAGCACGGTGCGAGTGTAGCTGATGGGCGCCCACAGGCTCTCGGGCCAGCACCAGCAGGTGACGTCGGTTACGCCGTCAACCTCGGGCACCGGAACGCCCCAGTCGATGTTGCCGGTGATGCGGAAGGGCACGAGCGCCTTGCCGCTGCGGAAGCGCACGCCGCCGTTGGCGAGCACCGCGTGGGCGTCGTCGCGCTCCTTCCAGCTGGGGAAGGTGACGGTAAAGCTGCTCTTGTTGCCCTCGGGCTCCAGCACGGTGTGCTCGGGGAGCTGGTCCTCGACGGCATCGAAGGCCTCGCGGGACTTGTTCTGGATGTAGAGCTGAGCCGGCAGCAGCCACTCCTCCATGGTCTTGGAGACCACGGAGCGAACCTGCGGGTTCTGGGCGAGCTTGGCGGTATAGGTCTTCATAAAGTCGAGGTAGGCCGGCAGATCAAAGTAGAGATTGTCGACCGGGCGCAGCTCGGGCACCTCGCCGGTGAGCTGGCTCTTGGGCGCGATGAGCTCCTCGGGCTCAAACTGGTGGCCCAGATCGCACTCGTCGGCATAAGCCTTCTCGGACTTGCAGCCCTGGATGGGGCAGCGGCCGATGACCTGGCGGCCGTTGAGGAACGTGCCGGCCTTGGCATCGTAGAACTGCAGCGTGGAGCGCTTGGAGATGGTGCCCTGCTCGTGCAGGCGCTCGATAATCTCGGCAGTCACCTCGTTGTGGGTCTGGGCCGCCGGCTCAAGGCCCGAGCCGCCGTAGATGTCACAGCTGATGTTGTAGTTGTTGAGGGTCGCGGCCTGGCGGGAGTGATTGGACTCGACATACTCGCCGATGGACTTATCGTAGCCTTCATTCTCCTTGAGCTTGCGGTAGCTCTCCATGATGGGCGAGCCGTAGCAGTCGGTGCCCGAGGTGAAGATGACGTTCTCGCGGCCCAGGCGGTCGCGCAGGAAGCGGGCGAAGAAGTCGGCCGGGACAAAGACGCCGCCAACGTGGCCAAAGTGAAGGCCCTTGTTGCCGTAGGGCTCGCCGGCGGTAACGATGGCGCGGCGAGGCCAGCTGGGACGGTCGTTCATGGAGTATTTGGATGCCATGGGACTCCTTCGCATATGGTAAGAGCGCGGCCGGGCGCAAGGCCTGGCGATGCGGTGGTCAATTCGTGCATATCGTTCGACATTATCGCACATGCGGACGGGTACGTGGCAGGGGCGCTATCCTAAGATGCTATGAATGAGATTTCCAACATACATGCGTTTGAGGACGAGGATTTTCTACACGCTTGCTTCGTGTGGGGGATGGCCGTGATCGCGGTGTTTGCCGTGTGCCTGGTGCCGATGTTTATGCTGCTGGGCGGGCCTGCGGACTTGGATGCGGCTGAGGCGGGCGGCTGGACCACCGTCGTGGGCTGGATGGTCGGTGTGGCTGCGGTTTCTGCAGCGTCGTTTGCCGTGCACGAGCTGGTGCATGCGGTGTTTTTTAAGCTGCTGGCGCCTGCGGGCGCGCATGTGACCTTTGGCGCGAATCGTGAGACGGCGATGATCTATGCCTGCGCCGAGGGCGTTGTGTATTCGCGTCGGCGGTACATGGCCATTTGCCTGGCGCCCACGGTTGTTTTGACGGTGGCGTTTGCCCTGGGGTTTGCGTTCTCGGGCTATCCGCTGCTGTGCTACCTGGCGGCTGGTCTGCACTTGTCGGGCTGCGTGGGCGATTGGTATTACGTGCGGACCATCCTGCGCGACCGCCGCATTGTCGCCTGCGAGGACACATCCTTTGGCGTGCGCTTTTTTGGGTGAGGAGATGTCGATGAAGTCGTTGTTGCTGCATGCGTGCTGTGCACCATGCTCGCTTGAGCCGGTTCGCCTGCTGCGCGAGGAGGGGTTTGAGCCCACGATTTGTTGGACCAACCCCAATATTCAACCGCGCGATGAATGGCAGCGCCGCTTGGACGAGCTGCGCCGGTGGTGTGCCGATGGCGACATCGAGCTCATCGAGGCAGGGGAGGACCGTGAACGCTGGGAGACCGGCGTGGCCCCGTTGGGTGCCGATCGTCCCCGTCGCTGTCGCGCGTGCTATGCCTTGCGCTTGGCCGAGGCATGCCGCGTTGCCCAGGAGCGCGGGTTTGAATATGTGGGTACGACGCTCGCCGTCTCTCCGTATCAGTTGTTCGACACCTGCAATGACGTGCTCGAGCGTTTGGCTGCCGCCCGCGGTCTCACTCCGGTGATTCGCGATTTTCGCCCGTATTATCCCGAGGCCACGCGTCGTTCGCGCGAGCTGGGCATGTATCGACAGAATTA
>USCJ01000251.1 GCA_900553215.1 uncultured Collinsella sp. | reverse complement strand
GGGAACCCCCAAGCCGATTGATTTAAGCTCATCGGCATGTGCAAACACCTGCGCGGGGGTTCCCTCGGCAAACACCGCACCTTCGTTCATCACGACGATGCGGCCGCAGCAGTTGGCCAGGTCATCCATACTATGCGAAACCATGACAACAGTCAGGCCATCGCGGTGAAGTCGATCGATAAGCTCAAGGAAATCCCTGCGCGCCGCCGGATCGAGCCCCGCCATGGGCTCATCGAGTACCAGGACCTCGGGCTCCATGGCAAGCACGCCGGCAAAGGCCACGCGACGCTGCTGACCGCCCGAAAGCTCAAAGGGGCTCTTGTCGCCTATCGTGGCAAGGTCGAGGCCCACGCGCGCAAGCGATGATGCGACACGGCGCGCAACCTCGTCTTGCGGCAAGCCAAGGTTGTGCGGGCCAAACGCCACGTCCTGCGCCACAGTCTCGGCAAATAGCTGACGCTCGGGATATTGAAACACCACGCCGACCTTGGCCTTAACCGCGGTGGCGTCTTTCTTGTTTGATAAGTCGAGCCCCAGCGCGCAAACGCTTCCCTCCTGCGGACGAATCAGCCCGTTGATATGCTGGACCAGCGTCGACTTACCCGAACCGGTATGACCTGCTAAGCCCAGGAACTCGCCGCGACGCACCGTCAGCGATACATCGCGCAGCGCCCACGGGCTGCTGGGGTCGTTTCCCCAGAGAGCCTGTTTGCTCGATTTGCCCGCAGCGGCCGAGCGCTTGTGCCAGCGACGGCGCTCGCGGGCGCTCAGCGAGTAACTATGCGAGAGGTGCGAAATCTCGATGACGGGCTCCGACGCGGCTGTCCCGTCGGTTGCAGAGGAGGCGTTGTCGAGCACACGAGAATCGGATGCAGAAGGCCGCCCTGCGGTGTCTTCCCCACTCCGGTCGGCATATGTCTGCGCAATCTCGGCGACCATATCCACCTCGCGCACCTGCGCATGAACGGGCACGCCCTTCGCACGAAGCGCCGTGCCCAAGCAGCACGACGCCGGCATATCCAAGTTGAACTGCGCAAGTTCGTCCGCCCGTGTCAAGATTTCCTCGGGCGTACCGAGCATGGCAACGCGCCCCGCCCGAAATACCGCAACACGATCGGCCTCGGCGGCCTCTTCCATAAAGTGCGTAATCATCACGATGGTCATGCCGCGATCGTGCAACGCGTGGCAAGCCTTCATGAGGCCCTTGCGTCCACGCGGATCGAGCATCGAAGAAGCCTCGTCCAATATGAGCACGCGCGGTTCCATGGCGAGCACACCGGCAAGCGCCACGCGCTGCTTTTGGCCACCCGAAAGTGCATGGGTCTCGTGGCGCTCAAAGCCCACCAGGCCCACGCCCTTCAGCGCCTCGCGTACACGCTGCGCAATTTGTGCCGATGGCACGCCAAGGTTTTCGGGACCAAACGCAACGTCATCTTCGACAAGCGTTGCCACCAGCTGGTCATCGGGATTCTGGAATACCATGCCCGCGGTCGAACGAATGTCGTAGACCAGCTCGGGGTCGGACGCATCCATGCCGTTGATGCGTACCGTGCCCGCATCGGGCTGCAGTAGCGCGTTCAGGTGCTTGGCAAACGTCGACTTGCCCGACCCGTTGCCACCGAGGATGCAGAAAAACTCGCCGTCCTCGATGTTCAGGTCGACGCCATCGAGCGCCGGCGTGGCACCGTCATAGCTAAAGGAAACGCCCCGACACTCAATCATGCGCGGCCTTTGACCTGGTCCTTCTTGGGCGTGATGAGATTAGAGACCGCCTTGTACACCGCAAGTGTCAATACCGAGTTGAGCACGGTCTTGATAAGGTTGAACGGCAGCACGGCAGGAATCATGAGCGGGGCGATCACATCGACCGAGCCATACCAGAACCAAACGCCAATGGTAAGGTTTGCGACCATAGACAGCGCCGTAGCGGCAATGATGCCGAGCACCAGACCGATCACGGCACCCTTATAGGTATGCATCTTCTGGTAGACGATAGCCGCAGGCAGAATATAGCCCAGCGTAGCCACCAAGTTCATAAGCGCACCGACCCAGTCGCCCGTAGTGAGTGCATGGATAACAATCGCCATGGCGGCAACAGCGGTACCGGCACCAGGGCCATACGCAAACCCGCACACCATCGCCGGCACCAGCGACGGGTCATACGTCAAAAACGGCGCCGAAGGAAGGATAGGCAGCTGCACATACATAAACAGGGCGCTCAAGGCGCACATCAACGCCATGGTAACGAGCTGTTTGGTGCTCCACCTATTCGTGTTCTCAAAATGAATATGCTGCGACTGTTCAGACATAAGATCACCTGCCTCTTTCATCCGGACTCTAACCGTTGGTACTGGGATCTCACCAGTTCGGCCGGCATGCGAACCAACGCACACACGGGTCGCGGACTCATCGGCTCGGTCGCAGGCATCTCGCCTGCGCCACGGCACCCCTTTGGCACCGCCCGATTTACCGCCAGGGGGGAAATCCACCCCGCCCTGAAACAGCAATTGCAAGTGTAGCACGAGCAATCGTTCGCGCAAGTATGCCGAGGGTAATTTGTGGTGGGGATCATTTGCCGCAACAACCACGTTCCCCACCCATCCCAAAGTAACGCGCCTTTCGCGCAAAGCGCGAAACAGCGAAGGGGACACGTATCCCTATCGACCACGTCCTTCTCCGCCC
>USCJ01000250.1 GCA_900553215.1 uncultured Collinsella sp. | reverse complement strand
TGTTCCCGCTCGTCGAGGCCAGCTGCAGTCAAATCTGCCTGCCCTGCCCTCGCTGCGGCGCAGACCTTCCATGCCTAGACATCAGCTTCATCGACGCTCGCGACAAACACGCTACCGACCCGCGGATTCGAACAGGTCTTCGTCTTCCGGTCTATCCTCAGCAATGCCCCACCTGCGGATGCGCCATTACCTATGACGATGCGGAGCCATAGCTTCGAAGACTGAATATCTAGTCGGGCAAACCCAGTGATTCGACATTTTCTGCGTCGCACCAACAAGTTAGCTACCTGCGCATACTCGATTTTCGAGGATTTTCGCACTCGATTTTCGAGGAAAACTGGACTCGTTTTTCGAGTTTTGTCCTACAGGTAAATCCCCTCGCACAGGGTCTTGTGGAACTGGGTATGGTGATCGCGTGCCCAGGTGAAGAGCGCCTGGTCAAAGTTGTCCTGGCTGATGGGGATGCCAAAGACGCCGGCGACTTCCACGCGCACGAACTCCAGCGCGGGCAGCTTGTTGATGGCCGTGAGCGCAAACGGCGACGTGGGCTCCTCGAACAGGTAATGGCTGCCTTGCAGCGCGCCGCAGGCGGTGCAGGTGCTGGAGAGCGATGCGGTCTTGGTGGTGCGCGACGTTACGGGCTTGTAGCCGCAGCGCTCGCGCAGGTAGTCGCGAATTTCGGCCGGCACGCAGCCCAGCGCGGGGACGATGGCCACGGCGTTGGCGCGGGCGGTGTCGATCGCGATGTGGCCCACGTCGTCTATGGCAAGCGCAGCGTTGGGCGCAGCCTTGCTGCCCGAGTCCTCGGCCACCCGATACGGAATGCCAAAGGCCGCGACCGTCGTCTGCTCGTGGCACTTCCAGCATTCGCGCTTGCCCAGCACCAGGTAGATGTAGGGCGCGCTGGGGTCGGAGCGATCCACGCCGGGCAGCCACGCGGCAAAGGGCTCGGGGTTGACGCCGTCGGGCACGTACCAGATCTTCTTGACCCGGTCCCACTTGGCGCCCAGGGCCTTGGCCTGGTCTTTGTGCGAAAAGGGAACATCGAGCTCGGTGCGCATGGCGGCTCCTTTGTGCGGCTTGCGGTGCATGTGCTCCAAGGATACCCCAGCGCTGGGTGTGTGGTCGCTAAACGAGCACTTCGACCGCCCGAGAAGTCGCGGAGCATTTTGGCGCGGGCGCGCCGTCAAGCAAATGGGCAAGCAAATGGTCAGCTTTTGGTCAGTTGAGCGGCAACCTTGCCAAGAGCTTGACGGATTTGCAGCTAGACGTCGACGAATGAACACTTTGGACGCGCCACGGCAAAAAACCGCCGGTCGTTTGCCGAAATCGTAACAGGGCCGCCAGCGGCCGCCGACGCGCGTGCTACCTTTGCGCCATGAGCTACTTTATCGTTTCACATAACGCCGCGTTGGCGCTTTTGGCGCACATCCCGAACCCTCGCTTTGGGGATTCGGAACCAGAGGTCGTTTCGATTGCGGGCGCTTGCACGCTCTTGGACCAAGAGGCGCAGGAGTTTATCGATCGCTATGACCTGGGGATCCAAACGCTGGATTTGCTGGTGCCGTCGCGCGCCGACCGTCGGCGGAGCAAGCATGTTAAGACGCACCTGTGCACCAACGAGCTCCCGGCGGGTTCGTTTATCTCGCTGGGCCACTGGATGGGCGACCTGGATGCGTACGTGTGCTCTCCCGAGCTGGCGTTTTTGCAGGCCGCGCACGATGGCGATGCGGCGGAGGGCATCTACGCCGGCTATGCCATGACATCGGACTACCGGCTGGATAACCTTGCTCCCGGTGGGGTAACAGGCAGGGATGCGGGCATGCGCGATGGGAAGCTCACGACTAGGGAGCTCATCGCGGCGTACCTTGACCGGGCGTCGAAGGTGAGAGGAGCCGCCAAAGCAAAAGCATTGCTTCCGTACGTGGAAGAGGGCTCACGGTCTCCAAGGGAGTCGGGGCTTTGCATGTTTATGTCGCTGCCTGCGCATTACGGCGGGCTTGCGCTGGGCAAGGCCGAACTGAACAAGAAGTACTTCATTCGCGATGGATACAACGATGGGCGCAACCGCAAGCTGCGCGTGTTGGAGCGCACGCCCGACATCACGCTTACGGCGAAAGCAGAGGTGGGCCTGGATAAAGTAAGGGCTGGCTTGCTGCCCGAGGTGCTTACCGCGCTGGTCGATTACGACAGCGACGCCATCCATGATGGAAGCGAGAAAATCCACAAGGATGCCGAGCGCCGCAACGAGCTGCAGATGCTCAATGGGGTCGCGTACTTTACGGTGACAACTGACCAGGCAAGCGACTACGAAAAGCTCGTTCGCCTGTGCGAGCGCATTCGGCGCAAGCTGCATCGTCGCAAGCGGCCCATATTTTACAAGCCCATGACTGAGGAAGCGCGATATTTGGCACAGGCGCGCGCCGAGACAAAGCGGTTTAAGCTCTGGCAGACCGTTATTGAGGCGCATCAGCATTGGTAAGTGGTCCCTTGGCGGCGGAGGGGGTGCTGCCGTATCGAAGGTGAATGGTTTCCCGTGAAGTGAACGAGTGTTTTTGGACTCCCGAAGCATCCACACTTTTTGGCGCCAAAACCGCAGGATTCTAACGACAAAACCGCAGGAAATGAGCCGCCAAAAGTGTCGATGCTCCGGGGGTCCATTTTGGCTCGTTCACTTCACGGG
>USCJ01000249.1 GCA_900553215.1 uncultured Collinsella sp. | reverse complement strand
CGGTACCGTCATCGACACCGACGTAATCGGCCAGCAGCGCCACGCCCTCAACGCCGTCAAAGATCGGCTGCTTGTAGTGGATGTGGTGGAAGGTCTCGGCGGAAACCACGTAGGGCTTGCCATCGACCATGACCGGGGTGTACTCCCAGCCAAACTCCTCACAACACTTAGGAGCCAGGTCCTCGAGCATGACCTCGGCACGGCCCTCGTGCTCAACGGCGACATAGGCGGCGCCGGGCTTAAGGGAAACGGCCTGGTCGGAGGGGATGGTCCACGGCGTGGTCGTCCAGATGATAAAGTCGACCGGGCCGTCGAAGTTCTCGAGGCCGGCGGGCTTGGAGGTCATCTCAAAGCGCACGAAAATGGACGGGCTCGTCTCGTCGGAATACTCGATCTCGGCCTCGGCGAGTGCGGTGTGGCAATGCTTGCACCAGTGAACCGGCTTGTGGCCGCGATAGATCATGCCCTTATCGAACATGGCCTTGAAGACCTCGATGTCGGCGGCATCATGCTGGTGATAGAGCGTCAGATAGGGGTTGTCCCAGTCGCCGAGCACGCCCAGGCGACGGAAGCCGGCCTTCTGCAGCTCGATGTTCTCGACAGCGAACTTGTTGCAGAGCTCGCGGATCTTAGCCGTGGAGGTCTGGTTGAACTTCTCGGTGCCGAGCTTCTCCTCGACCTTGTGCTCGATCGGCTGACCATGGCAGTCCCAACCGGGGACGTAGGGAACCTCATAGCCCTGCATCATCCAGTAGCGGTTGATCACGTCCTTGGAGATCTTATTCATGGCGTGGCCGATGTGGATCGGACCGTTGGCGTACGGAGGGCCGTCGTGCAGCACGAACTTCTTGTGACCCTCGTTCTTCTTCAGAACCTGCTCGTAGACCTTGTTGTCCTGCCAGTCCTTGAGTCGCTTGGGCTCGGACTTGGAAAGACCGGCACGCATGGGAAAACCGGTCTTGGGCAGATTCATCGTCTGCTTGTACTCGTTTGCCACGGTACCCCTTTCATGTCGTGGGCGCGCACGCCCTCTGGGCACCAAAAAAGCGCCCGTCCCTACAAGCTGGGACGAAGCGCCACAAACGGGCTGCACGCCCGCAAAAGCTCTTCGCTTAACCACCCAGCTTAGATGCCCTCGCCCGCGTATTCGCGCGCTCGCATCCGTTACTCGGCTGGTCTGTATCGACGACCATCTCGGCGATGTCTACTAAGACGTGCCTGTACGGCGCGTCCGTTGGGACCGCAGCTCCGGGGTGATTTTCATCGGTCGCATGCACGGGTTCTCAGCGCTCCCCGCTCTCTGTAGCATGCGGACGGCCGACTACTCGTCCCCATCAACGCTTATGCGGAGTATGCTAGCACGTTCCGCACCGGCGAAAAACCCTCAACACTGGTTTTATACGTTCGAAATTTCTTGCGGCCGTGGACCTTCTCTTGGAGCAAAATACCTGTAAGCACTTTATCGAACGAAAGAAGATTGCTATGCGCACGATCGGAATGAGCGACTATACCGTTGGCGAAGACTGCTTTGACGAGCTGCACGGCGCGTTGGCCGAGTACGGAGCAACCAAGGTCGCCATCATTGGTGGTAAACGAGCACTGGCCGCAGCACTTCCCGGTATCGAAGCTGCGCTGGAGGGCACCGACGTCGAGATTCTGGAGACGCGCGTCTACGGCACCAACAGTACGCGCGCAAATATCGCCAAGGTCGTAAACTCCCCTGCCTGCCAGGAAGCTGACGTGCTTATCGCATGCGGCGGCGGCAAGGCGCTCGACACCGTGAAGACCGCAGCTATCGAGCTCAAGAAGATTGTCTTTACGGTACCGACGATCTGTTCCAACTGCTCCGCCGCGACCGCCATTGCCGTTGTCTACAACGACGACGGCTCGCTCGAGGGCTATTCGTACCCTAACCGACCTGCGCACATCTTCATCAACCCCAAGATCATCGCCGAGGCTCCGGCGGAGTACTTCTGGGCCGGCGTGGGTGATGCCCTGTCCAAGCAGCCCGAGGTCGAGTACGCCACGAGCGCCGGCAACCTGGAGCACACGGCAGGCCTTGGCCTAGCACTCGCCCACACCTGCTCCGAGCCGCTGTTTACCTTTGGCGTCCAGGGTCTTGAGGACGTGCGCCAGGACCAGTCGACCGATGCCGTCAAGCAGATCGCGCTCGACATCGTGGTCAACACGGGCTACGTCTCCAACCTGACCAACCAAAACGATTACTACTACAACTCGAGCGTGGCGCACGCGTTCTACAACGCTTCCTGCAGCATTCCGCGCGAGGGCTCCTACCTGCACGGCGAGGTCGTAAGCCTGGGTGTGCTGGTACTGTTCGCCTATACGGGCGATACCGAGAACCTTGAGCGCTACGCCGCCTTTAACAATCAGATGGGCCTGCCCGTGACGCTTGAGCAGGTCGGGCTTTCCGAGGCTGATATCCCTGCCCTGTGCGAGTACGCGCACGCCACCAACGAGTGGAAGCAGGGAAACCCCGAGCCCTTCACGGACGAAAAATTCGCCGCCGCCATCAAGGCCACCGACGCTTACGGCCACACGCTCTAGGACTGACCCAAAACCACCACAAAGGGGACGGGCACCTTTCTGGTAGTTTTTTATTGATCCAGCATTCAGTTCGTACTCGAACCCGATTCTTTACGAGAAAGGGTTCGGGTACGTTTTTTGT
>USCJ01000248.1 GCA_900553215.1 uncultured Collinsella sp. | reverse complement strand
GGCCCTTTTCCTCCGCCCCCAAGGGATCACGGTTGCTGTTGGCCGATCCTGTCTGTTGTGAGTCCGGCCGACCTTTTGTCTTAATCTGTAACGTCTAACGGCTCAAAACGGGTCTTCCTGTTACAGATCGAGACAAACCAAAACCGTCCGGCAGAAGGTCTCAACCTGTAACATCTAACGGTGGAAATTGGGTCCACTTGTTACAGATTGAGACAAACGGAGCTGTCCCTCGGAATGATCTCGATCTGTAACATCTAGACATCAAAAGCGGGTCTAGATGTTACAGATCGAGACGTTTGCCTGGGTAGGTGCCCCGT
The DNA here is from genome assembly GCA_900553215.1 of uncultured Collinsella sp. GTDB lineage: Bacteria > Actinomycetota > Coriobacteriia > Coriobacteriales > Coriobacteriaceae > Collinsella. The sequence continues at coordinate 2,388 of USCJ01000248.1, read as the reverse complement.
CCCATTACATCCCCGTTAGCAACACGACATCGAGAATCGTCACGATGGCACCGATCCCTACGAGCAGCGCGTTGAGTGGGCGCGAGTTGGCGTATTTGCCCATGACGCGGGGTGAACTGGTGAGCCGTATGAGCACAAAGACCGTAATCGGCAGTTGAAGCGACAGCAGTGCCTGACTCCAGATGAGACCTTCAAAAGGATTTGGGACGACCAGGCATGCCGTCACTGCGCCGACGAAACAGGCCGCCACCCCGATCGAGGAATGCCGGTCGTGGATGTCGTATTCCTCGTCGAACATGCCCGCGGTGATGGTGCCCGCCGCCATGCCCGCCGTCACGCTACTCGAGAGGCCCGCAAACAGCAGCGCCACGGCAAAGATGGTCGAGCTTGCCGGGCCCAGAATGGGGGAGAGCGTGGCCGCTGCGACGGCGAGGTCGTCTACGACCATGCCGTGCGCAAAGAAGGTCGTTGCGGCCAGGATGACCATGGCCGAGTTGATTGCCCAGCCCACGCCCATCGAAAAGAGCGTGTCGAAGAGCTCGTAGCGCAGACGCTCTTCGATAACCTGCTCGCCTTGGCCTTCGAAGTGCATGGATTGGATGACCTCGGAGTGCAGAAAAAGGTTGTGGGGCATAACGACCGCACCCAGGACACTCACGATAATCGTTGCCGAGTCGGCAGGCATGCTGGGGGTGATCCAGCTTGCGGTTGCTTGCGGCCAGTCGACTTTGACCAGCGCGAGCTCTGCTAAAAACGAGAGTCCCACCACACCCACGAAGGCGATGATCCAGCGTTCGGCGCGCTTGTAGGAGCTCGTCATGAGCATCGCCATCGATACTGCCGCCACGATGACGCAGCCCGCGCGCACGGGCAGCCCAAAGAGCATTTGAAGGGCAATCGCGCCACCCAGGACTTCGGCCATGGCGGTGGCGACAGTCGCGAGATAGGCACTGGCGAGTACCGTGCGTCCAACGAAACGGGGGAGGTAACGTGTCGTGGCCTCGGCAAGGCAGGCGCCCGTGGCGATGCCCAGGTGCGCCGCGTTGTGCTGCAGCACAATGAGCATAATCGTGGACAGCGTGACGATCCACAGCAGCGCGTAGCCAAACTGCGAGCCCGCGGCCATATTGGAGGCCCAGTTGCCCGGGTCGATAAAGCCGACGGTCACGAGCAGTCCGGGGCCGATATGCCGCGCAATGTCTAGGCCTCCGTGGCCTCCGGTGCGGTGCGAGCCAAAGTGTTGTTTGAGATGGTTGAGCATGGTGCGCTCCTGTGTATGGGCCGCGTGACGTCGCATCTGGGCCGTGCGGCGCCACGCGTCGGATTTGGGTTGGGGCTACTTGTGCGCTTTGCCCTGATTGGCCACGTCGTCGATCTTGGCGGCGATGGTCGCCGGGTCGCCGATGTAGCGCTTGTCGAGGACGTTGAAATCTGTGTCGAAGGTGTAAACGAGCGGCACGCCGGTGGGGATGTTGACCTTGAGGATCTCCTCGGGCGTGAGGTGCTCGAGCTTCATGACGAGTGAGCGCAGGGAGTTGCCGTGTGCGGCGATGAGTACGCGCTTGCCGGCGAGCATCTGGGGGCGAATTTCGTCTTCGAAATAAGGCCAGGCGCGGGCGATCGTGTCCTTGAGGCACTCGGTATAGGGCAGCTGATCGGGTGCGACGTCGCGGTATTGCTCCTGGGTGTGGGGATCGCGCGCGTCGTTCGGCTCGAGTGCCGGCGGGCAGATATCGAAGGAGCGGCGCCAGATGAGCACCTGTTCGTCGCCGTGCTCCGCGGCGGCATCGGCCTTGTTGAGACCCTGCAACGCACCGTAGTGACGTTCGTTCAGTTTCCAGGATTTCTCAACGGGCAGCCATGCCTGATCCAGTTCGTCCAGCACATTCCACAGGGTATGGATAGCGCGTTTCAGCACAGAAGTGTAAGCAAAGTCAAAGCTGTAACCTTCCTCTTTCAGCAGCTTACCTGCTGCTTTTGCTTCGCTTACGCCTTTCTCAGACAGATCCACGTCGTACCAACCGGTGAAACGGTTTTCTTTGTTCCACTGACTTTCGCCATGACGAACCAGAACCAGCTTAGTTACAGCCATATACTTACTCCTCAAATCATCTTTTAATGATAATAATTCTCATTATATTGCCGCGACGAAGCAACAGCAATGCTTACGCATAACCATAGCGAAAATAGTGGCGCAGTGTAAGGTTGTTGTGAATATTGAGTTGCAAATATGTCGGTGTTTGCTGGTGATTTGAACAATATGAGATAAAGCCCTCATGACGAGGGCTTAACATTACTCAGCAATAAACTGATATTCCGTCAGGCTGGAATACTCTTCGCCAGGACGCAGGAAGCAGTCCGGTTGCGGCCATTCAGGGTGGTTCGGGC
>USCJ01000247.1 GCA_900553215.1 uncultured Collinsella sp. | reverse complement strand
GGTAGACGGCGATGAAGATCACGAAGACGACGCTTCTCGAGATGCTGGGCGAGGCCGGCGCCCGCTACGTCGCCGGTGACATCGGCCCCATCGGCGCGCTGCTGCGCCCCTTGGGTACCCTCAGCTTCGACGAGGCCTACGACCTCTTTGCCGAGGAGGTGCGCTCTGGCGTCGCCGCGGGTGTGGACCTCTTTATTATCGAGACTATGACCGACCTTGCCGAGATCAAGGCGGCAGTCCTCGCCTGCCGCGAGAATTCCGACTTGCCCGTCTTTGCCACCATGACCTTTGAGGAAGACGGCCGCACCTTCTTGGGCACGAGCCCCGAGGTCGCCGCCATCACCCTCGACGCCATCGGCGCCGACGTTTTGGGCATCAACTGCAGCCAGGGCCCGGCCGAGCTCCGAGGACTCGCCGCGCGTATGCTCACCGTTACGGACAAGCCCGTTATGGTGCAGGCCAATGCGGGACTGCCCCATGTGGACGACGACGGCAACACCGTCTTTGATATCCAGGCACCCGAATACGCCGAGGCTGTCGCCGGCATGATTGAGGACGGCGTGAGCGTCGTGGGCGGCTGCTGCGGCACCACGCCGGCGCACATGGCCGCCTTGCGCACGCTTATCGATAACCACACGCCCAGCCCGCGCCACCGCAAGCCCAGCATGTCGGTCACGAGCGCTCAGACGGTCGTGGACCTTCCCTGCGACGGCCACAAGATCGCCGTCATCGGCGAGCGCATCAATCCCACCGGCAAAAAGCGCCTGCAGCAGGCCCTGCGCGACGGCGACCTGGACTACGTCGTGAGCCAGGGCATCAGCCAGCAGGAACAGGGCGCCGACATCCTGGACGTCAACGTGGGCCTGCCCGAGATCGACGAGGTCAAGATCATCCAGCAGGCGACCGAACAGCTCCAGGGCTCCACGCTGCTGCCGCTGCAGATCGACTCCACCGACCCCGCCGCCGTCGAGGCCGCCGTACGTCGCTACGCCGGCAAGCCCATCATCAACTCGGTCAACGGCAAGCAGCAGATCATGGATGAGATCTTTCCGTTGGTTGCCCACTACGGCACCAACGTCGTCGGCCTTACGCTCGACGAAGGCGGCATCCCCGATACCGCCGAGGCCCGCTTCGCCATCGCCGAGCGCATCGTGGCCGAGGCCGCCCGCTACGGCATTGGCCCGGACCGCATCCTCATCGACTGCCTGGTCATGACCGCCTCGACCAATCAACGCCAGGCCGAGCAGATCCTGCGCGCCATGTCCCTGTGCAAGGAGCGCCTGGGCGTCAAATGCGCGCTCGGCGTGTCGAACATCAGCTTTGGCCTGCCCGCTCGCCCGCTGCTGGGTTCGGTCTTTTTGGCCGCCGCTTTTGGCGCGGGTCTGGACGCCCCCATCATGAACCCGGGCTCCAAGCGCTTTATGGATACCGTCTACAGCTATCGCGTCCTGAGCGTTGAGGACGAGGGCTCGACCGGATACATCGAGCGCTATGCCGGCTGGACCGATCCGTATAAGATCGCCGCCAACCCGGCAGCAGCTCAGGCCGCATCGACCGACACCGTGCCCGCTGCCGGCACCGACGGCACCGACGGCAACGACGACCCGATTCGTCGCATGGTCGTCTCGGGCCGCAAAGGCGAGATCGCTGCCGAGACCGAGCGTCTGCTGGCAGACCACGACGCCATGGACCTCATCAACAATCACTTTATCCCCGCCCTCGACGAGGTTGGCGTCCTCTTTGACCAGGGCAAGTTCTTCTTGCCGCAGCTTATGGCCTCGGCCGAAGCCGCACGCGTGGGCTTCGACACCATCAAGCGCCTGATGCCCGCCGGCGAGATCGCCGACAAGGGCAAGATCTGCGTGGCCACCGTCAAGGGCGACATCCACGACATCGGTAAGAACATCGTCAAGATGCTGCTCGATAACTACGGCTATACCGTCTTTGACCTAGGCCGCGACGTCGACCCGCAAGAGGTGCTCAAGACCGTGCGGGAGCGTGACATCAAGCTCGTCGGCCTCTCGGCGCTTATGACCACCACGGTCGTCGCCATGGAAGAGACCATCAAGTTGCTCCATGCCGAGGCTCCGGGCGTCAAGATCATCGTAGGCGGCGCCGTGCTCACCCCCGAATACGCCAAGCAGATCGGCGCGGACTACTACGCCAAGGACGCCGCCGAAAGCGCGCGCATCGCCGAAGAGGTCTTTGGGCAGTAACACAACGGAAACAACCGAGCACCAAAACGTGCCGCATGCGCCACCTGGCATGTGCGGCACGTTAGAATAGAAAAGACTATGCTCGTTTTGGCAGATAGGAGCGCAAGGATGGCGATCACGCCCGCAGAAATCGCGGAAACCCGCGGCATGGTTGAGGAGCAGAACCTCGACATCAGGACCATCACCATGGGTGTTTCGCTCATGGGTTGCGGTGACGAGAACCTCGACCGCATGTGCACGAAGATCTACGACCACGTGACGCACACGGCTGAGCATCTGGTCGAGACCGCCGAGAACCTCGAGCGCGAGTACGGTATCCCCATCGTCAACAAGCGCGTTTCCGTCACCCCGGTGGCGCAGATCGCCGCGTGCTGCAAGGATGAGGACCTCACCCCCATCGCGCACGCCCTCGACCGCGCGGCCGAGACACTCGGCATCGATTACCTGGGCGGCTTCTCCGCACTCGTCCAGAAGGGCATCGGCGACGCCGATCGCCGCGTTATCCAGTCCATCCCCCAGGC
>USCJ01000246.1 GCA_900553215.1 uncultured Collinsella sp. | reverse complement strand
AGGTTATGCCGGTGCTGGCTTCGGCGATTAAGGGCACGCGTAGGTCTACTACGTGCTCCATGACGTCGCGGACCATGGCGGTCAGGCGCTCGACTTCGTCGATGGGGCACTCAAAGTCCAGTTCGTCGTGTACCTGCAGAATCATATGGGCGGCAAAGCCCTCTTCTTCCAAGCGGCGACTTACGCGGGCCATGGCGATCTTGATGATGTCTGCTGCGGTGCCCTGCATAGGATGGTTCATGGCCGTACGCTCACCAAAGCCGCGGAGCTGTGGGTTTTTGGCCTTGAGCTCGGGAATATGGCGACGGCGGCCGTACATGGTCTCGGCGTAACCCGTTTGCTTGGCGCGCGCCACCACATCGTCGAGGAACGTGCGCACGCCCGGATAGGCCTCGTAGTAGCGGTCGATCATGTCGCGCGCTTCGGCCATCGAGATATGCAGCGACTGCGACAGGCCATAGGCCTGCTGGCCGTACACGATGCCAAAGTTCACGGCCTTGGCGCGGCTGCGCAGGTCGGGCGTTACCTCGGACACCGGCACGCCAAATACGCGCGCGGCCGTCTCGGCATGGAAGTCCTCACCCTCGTTAAAGGCACGTACCAGATGTTCATCACCCGAAAGATGCGCGAGCAGACGCAGCTCGATCTGCGAGTAGTCCACCGCCAAAAAGACGCTGCCCTCGCCCGCCGAGAACGCCGTCTTGACGGTACGCCCCAGCTCCGAGCGCGTCGGAATGTTTTGCAGATTGGGGTCGCTCGAAGACAGACGCCCCGTCGCGGTGATGGTCTGGTTGTACGTGGTGTGCACGCGACCGTCACCACGGCGCAGCGGGCCCAGCGTGTCCAGATAGGTCGACTTAATCTTGGACTTCTCACGCCAGTCCAAGATCAAACGCACGATCTCGTGGTCGCGAGCAAGATCGCTCAACACCTTGGCGTTGGTCGAATAATAGCCGCGCTTGGTCTTCTTGAGGCCCTTGGTCGGAAGCCCCATAACGTCAAACAGCACATGCGAAAGCTGCATGGGACTGCCGATGTTAAAGGTCTCGTCACCCGCCAGGTCGCGAATGCTGCGCTCGACCTCGGTAATCTGGGTCGCCAGGCCCTCGGACAGATTGCGCAGGCGGTCGGGATCCACGAGCATGCCCGCGCGCTCCATCTTGGCAAGCACCGGCACGAGCGGCATCTCGATGCCATCGAACACGTTGGCGGCGTTCTCGCGGGCCATGCACTCGCGCAGCGGTGCGACCAGCGCCAGCGGCGGGCGCAGGAGCGTCCTCGCCGGCACCCTCTGCACCGCGCGCCGCGGGCAGCGTCATCTGCAGATAGGTATCGGCCAGATACGCCTCATCGAACTCGGAGCGGTCGGAATCCAACAGGTAGGCGGCAACCACGGTATCGAAGATACGCGTGGAATCGACTACCAGCGGATCCATGAGCTCGGGCTCAGAAGAATCGATGGGCGAAAGCTCGTGCAACAGCGCTTTCATATCCGGGCTCGCCACGCGACCCTCCATAAACAGACGCGCGAGCACGCCGGCAATCACGCCGTGGGCGAAGTTGAAGCCCTCAACCTCAGCCGCCGCACCGCCGTCGCCCTCCTCGAGCGCGAACAGGCCCTTGGACGTCGCCAGCCACAGCGTGCGCGTCAGTCCAAAGAGCGCGCCCTCTTCCTTGTCGTCGTCCACCACGGCGGCGACCCACTCGCCGGCATCAATCGCGCGGGAAATCTCAGCCGCAACGGCACCAAGCGCGTCAGCATCGCCGGCGGCCGCGCGAACCATCACAGGCATCTCAAACACACTGGAGGCAGCAGCAGCCCCGCCCTCGCCGCCAATCAGCGCCAAGAAACGGTTCTGCATGGCGGTGATACCAAGCGTACCCAGCGCCGCGGAAACCTCATCGGCAGAAAACGCCGGGAAGGACGTCGCCTCAAAATCGAGCTCAACAGGCGCATCGGTGCGAATGGTCGCAACCTTACGGCTCAGCAGCGCTTCGTCGATGTGCGCGCGCAGGTTTTCGCCCATTTTGCCCTTGACCTCGTCGGCATGTGCGATGACCTCGTCCAGGCTACCGTACTGCGCAATGAGCGCGCTCGCCTTTTTGGGGCCGATGCCCGGCACGCCGGGGATGTTATCGGACGTGTCGCCCTTCAGACCATAAAAGTCGGGCACGAGCGCCGGCGTGATGCCGTGATACAGATCGTCCACGCTCTCGGGCGTCATGATCGCCACGTCGGACAGGCCCTTGCGAGTCGAGACCACGTTGACGTGCTCGGTCACGAGCTGATACATGTCGCGGTCGCCGGTCACCAGCAGCATGTCGCAGCCGGCCTCCTCGCCCAGGCGCGCCATGGTTCCCAGGATATCGTCGCCTTCCCAGCCCTCGGACTGCAAAATGGGCACGTTGAGCGCGGCGAGCAGCTCCTTAATCATGGGGAACTGCGCGTGCAGGTCGGGGTCCATGGGCGGGCGCTGCGCCTTGTACTGCGGCAGCATCTCCATACGCACGCGCGGCTTGCCCTTGTCAAACGCCACGACAACGCCGTCGGGATTAAAGGCATCGATCATCTTGAGGAACATGTTCAGAAAACCAAAGATCGCGTTGGTGGGGCGACCGTCCGGCGCGTTCATGGTCGGCGGCACGGCGTGGAAGGCGCGATGCATGAGCGAGTTGCCGTCGATGACGGCAAAGGTACGGCGCTTTTCAGACATATTGAATACCTCGCTTTGGGCTGGGCACGGTTTGCTCACACCAGTTTACACGCTCCCCGCCCCGCGGCCAC
>USCJ01000245.1 GCA_900553215.1 uncultured Collinsella sp. | reverse complement strand
AGTAATCGGCGCCGTCGTTGTAGAGGTACTGCATCTTCTTGGACTCAAGACGCACGGAATCGAACTTCGTTCCGGCGTTGAAGGTGTAGTCGACCACGCGGCCGGTCTTGATGTCCTTGAGCTTGGTGCGCACGAACGCGCCGCCCTTGCCCGGCTTCACATGCTGGAACTCGACGATGGTGTAGACCTTGTCCTTAATGCGGAGACCGAGGCCGTTCTTGAAGTCGGCGGTAGAAATGGTAGGCATATCGACCTTTCTTGTTATGGGCAGAACGCACAAGCGTCCAAATTACATACGAGCGAAATTATACACTTGCAGACGGCGCCTGCAGCGAGCGCATAAAAAGAGAATGCGGGACGTCCGAATCGATCCGGACGCCCCGCCCCAAAATCTATCGAAATGAGCTAGCAATCGATGACGTGGAGGTCATGCGGCGTCTTGGTGAAGGGCTCGTAGCCGTTCTCGGTGACCACGCCGTAGTCCTCCAGGCGCACGCCGCCCACGCCGGGCAGGTAGACGCCGGGCTCCATGGTGATAACCGAGCCAACCTCGATGATATTCTTGCTGCGGTTGAAGTTGGGCAGCTCGTGGATGTCGATACCGACGCCGTGGCCCAGACCATGGTTGTAGTAATCGCCATAGCCGGCATCGCCGATGATCTTCTTGGAAAGCTTGAAAATGTCGTTGCCCTCGACGCCCGGATGGATAGCGGCGACGCACTCCTCGTGGGTGCGGCGTACGAGCGCGTACAAGTCGAGCTGCTCCTGGGTGGGCTCGCCCATCACGACGGTGCGCGTCATGTCGGAGCGGTAGTCGCAGTAGCCCGCGCCGTAATCCATGAGGACGAAGTCGCCCTTCTCGATCACGCGATCACTCGGGACGGCATGCGGGTTGGCGGTGTTGGGGCCGCTTGCCACGATGGAGCCGAAGGCCAGGCTGTCGGCGCCGTTGGCGAACATAAAGTTCTCGAGCTCGTTGCGGACCTGTTTCTCAGTCATACCGGGCTTAATATAGCCGAGCATGTGCTGGAAGGCGGCGTCGGTGATCGACTGCGCGTGGCGCATGAGCTCGATCTCCTCGGCGTCCTTGATGGCGCGCATCTTACGGATGTCGTCATGCATCAGCGGCAGCATGCAGGCAACGGAGCGGTCCTCCAGGCCACGCTGAATACCCTGGTAGAAATTGATCTGCATGTCGTCCTCGACAGCGCAGACGCGGCACTTGTTGGCCGCGATCTTGCCGGCGACCCAGCCGGGGATGGTGCCCTCGTCCATGTCGTAGACCCAGGGGCTGCCGGCGGGCGTGTTCTCCTCAAAGCTGTTGAGATAGCGCGAGTCGGTATGGAACAGGCACTGGTCAGCCGTAATAAACGCAGCGTGCGGGAACTCGAAGGTGTAATCGAAGACGCCCTTGACGCCCGTAAGCCAACGAAGGTTGGCCTCGTCGCGCACCACGATAGCGTCGTAGCCGCGCTCAACCATCAGGGCACGGACACGCTCGATACGACCGGCAGGACCGGCAGCAAACTCAGACATGCAGATTCCTTTCTTGTTGTCTCAAAAAGTGCGGGACGGGTCTCAACCGAACGACGGAATAGCATGTGATCCACGACCGATTGAAACCCGCCCCTCAACATGATACGAAAGACGATGGATGTCAATAAATCTTAGAGCAGTTCTTTGCGAGAAGCCAAGTAGGCGTGAGCATGGCGCTCAAGAACCTCGTCCTCAACGCTCGTGAGACGAATGGCGCCGAGTGACGCGGGCAGCGGCAACATACTGCGGTTCGAGCGGACAAACTGCTGCCTGCGGAACTCCTCGATATATGCGGCGGGCTCCAGATCGAAGGCAAGCTCCTCGATACCAAAGTCCTCCAGGCAGTCATCGACCTCAAAGACGTAATCGATATCGAAGTCGCAGGCATCATGTGCAAGGCGCGCCTCAAAGCGCATGCCCTCGGACAACAGCTGGTAGGCAGGGACCTGCGAAGCGGCATCGCCCAAGCAGGCGCGCAGGGTGCGTTCCCCCATCTTGCCAAAATCGAGCGCATGGCGAGCGCTCGGGTTCGTGGCCGTCAGCACGTCCTTGCGGGCAGTCTGAGACCATTGGACGGCATTGACGAGCGCGACCTCCTCACCAGCAAGAATCTCGGGAACAGTCTCAATAAACTGATTCCAGCGCGACTTGCTGCTCGAAAGCATGGTGCCAACAAGTACCGCATAGCCGAGCTTGAGGTCCTCGGGGTCCGCTTCGCGAACAAGGTCGAGGTCACACACGACCAAGCCCGGTTCGGGACGGAACGCGATAGCGGGAAGCGCATTGGCCGACGAGGCGACGAGCGGCTTCATGGTCGTCGCGACCGTGAGCATGGCGTCGAAGGTCGTCGGCAACAGCGCGCACTCAGTTCGGCCGCACCACTGGTTGGCGCACCAGCTAACAACCGAGCAGGTTGCGGCATCGCCAACGGCGACAACCAGATCGTCGCAGGTAACGCCGTTGGCAGACAGGGCGCCAAAGATAGCATCGGCATCGGCCAGCGTAGCACCGGCAGGCGAAACCTCGAGGACGAGCGGCGACACGGCAAAGCCGGCATCGACCAGAGCGTGCTCAACGATCTCGCCAAAGCGGTCGGAAACAGCGCTGTTCCAGACAACCATCGCACGCTTGGGCTTGCCCACGGCCGAGGCAAACATACGCGACAGCTCACTAAAAGCGTTAAAGCCGACGCGAACATCGACACTGCGATTTTGGAAATTGATCAGTTGACGGCGAATCATAGCAGTCCAC